>NZ_ALIY01000090.1:0-16322 GCF_000283035.1 Actinomyces sp. ICM58 | reverse complement strand
CGCCCCGCTGCCGGGCATCAGGTAATACCAAGACCCACCCTCCAGAAGCCAGCCGGTCACCATGGCACCAGAAGCAGGGTCCAGGTAGTACCAGGTCCCATCCACGCGCTGCCATCCCGTGGCCATCGCCCCGCTGCCGGGCATCAGGTAATACCAAGACCCACCCTCCAGAAGCCAGCCGGTCACCATGGCACCAGAAGCAGGATCCAGGTAGTACCACGAGAAGGCGTCACGAACCCAGCCGCTCACCTGCTCGCCCGTGGGCGCGTGATAGTACCAGGAGCCGGAGTCATACGCCCATCCGGTTCGGATGTAGCCAGAGGGGTCGAAGCGGTAGATCTGAGCATCGAGCACGACGGAGGTGTTCGCCGGGAATCCCCCGTCCGCGTACACGAAACGCCAGCCAAGCGGGCCCCAACTCCACGACCCGATCCTCGGGTCGGGGAAGGTCGTGGGAGCCGGGCGCGAAGCGGGCACCGGGTAGACGGGAACCGGCTGCTCACCGGCGTGGGGGGTGATGGCGGGCACGGGGGCACCGCCATCGTTCGGAGCGGGCAGGGCGCCCGGAGTCGGGGACGCCGGCGTGGGCGCGGGCAGGGAGCGGGTCAGGGTGAGCGTCGCCGAGCGGACGAGCCCGGTAGCGTCGCGGACCTCGACGCGCAGGCTGGCCGCGGTCCCGGACGGGGTCCACGTGTAGGCGAGCGAGGAGGAGCGCGTGTCCGAGCTGTTCGGCATCGACCCCCAGTCGCGCAGGACCGCCTCGGCCCCGTCCGCTTCGACTTCGACGAGGCGTGCCTCGCGTCCGCCCAGCGTCCCGCCGCTCGCTGCGACGGTGAGGGGCACTCCCGCTCCCTGGCCCGCGCTCACCGAGTACCCGGCCCCGGCCTCGTCGATGCCGGAGCCCGCCAGAGTGAGCGTCGGTGCCTCGTAGTGGAGGAGGTGGGAGGCCTCGTAACCGGCGGCAGCCATCGCACCCGCCGCAGTACGCCACGCTGCCGTCCCCTCGGGGGCCGCCACGTAGATGATCGTGTCATCCTTCTGGTCGGTCGCCATCGCGTCGGCGAGCCTGAGCGAGGTCAACGTCGCGGGCAACACCAGGACGCGCGGCGTCTGCCCCGAGAAGGACACCGTGGTCATGCCCTCTCCGAAGAACGCGCTCTCCGGGCGCCCATTGGCCGCCACGCCCTGACTCGAGAAGACGCCCTCCACGCCGCCGCGCACCAGGATATGACGCGCGACGCGGGCCCCGCGAGCATCCATTCGTAGCTCGCGCACCTGCGAACCCAGCTCGACGGTGTCCAGGCCGGTGTTCGTCAGCCCCGCGGCTTCCCGCACGGAGTCAGGGATCCCCAGTTCCGTCAGGTTCGCGCAGCCGTCGAAGGCTCCCTCCCCGATGGTCTGGAGGCCGTCGGGTAGGACGACGCGGCGCAGGGAGGCGCTGTTCTCGAAGGCCTCGGCGCCGATCACGGTGGTCCCCGGGGCGACCACGACCTCGGTCGCGGTGCTGGCCGGGGGGAATCGCACCAGGGTCGAGGCCCCCTCCTGACCGCGGTAGAGGGCGCCGTCAGACACGGAGAAGGTGGGGTTGGAGAGGCTGACGCTGATCGTCGCGAGCCGCTCGTCCTCCTCCAGCACGTACTCCCCGAGGTCGGACAGGGCTGCGCCGACGTGGAACGAGGTCAGCGCCGGCATCTTCGCGAAGGCCTCGTCGTCGACGCTCGCCACGGAGTCCGGCAGGGAGATGGATATGACGCCGGTGCCGACGAAAGCGCCTTCCGCGACGCTCGCCAGCGTCCCGAGGTCGGGGCGCAGGTTTACCTCGCGCAGCGCGGCGTCGTCGCGGAAGGCGTTGGTCGAGACGTGCCTGGCTCCGCCCAGGTCGACGCGGGTGAGCGCGGGCATGTGCCAGAAGGCCGATGCGCCCATCGTCTCGAAGGCGTCGGGCAGCGTCAGCTCGCGCAGGTGGGCACCCTCGAAGGACTGGCTGCCGATGCGGCGCAGCGTGGAGGGCAGGGACACGGACTCCACGCGCGCCATGAGGAACGCCATGTCGTCGATTCCCTCGACGCCCTCGGCAATCGTGTAGGAGCCTCCCGCGCTCCTGGCGGCGGGGTAGGCGATCAGGCGCGTGCGGTCCCGCGTGTACAGGACCCCGTCGAGGGACTCGTAGTGCGCGTTGGCGCCGTCCACCTCGATGCGGGTGAGTTCGGGCGTCTCCGCGAAGGCGCCCACGAGCTGCCCCGCGGCGACGCTGGGCCCCAGGCGAAGCGAGGTCAGGCGGGGCATCTCGACGAAGGCGTCCGGCGCGACCCTGACGAGCGAGCGGGGCAGGGACAGGTCCGTGATGGCCGTGTTGACGAAGGCACGGCTGCCTATCTGCGTGAGCTGGGAGGGCGCCTGTTCCCCATCGTCGAAGGTGAGCGACTCGAGGGAGCTGCCTGAGAAAGCCTCGTCGCCGATGATACGCACGCTGGAGGGCACACGAAGGGAGGTCACCCCCGTCCCGCTCCAGGCATGAGAGGCGATCGCGGTGACGCCCTCGGGGATCACGACGGTCGCGTCAGTCCCCCGGTAACCGGTGAGGGTTCCATCCTCTTCGATGACGAAGTCGCCGGAGACATCAGGCTCGACCTCGACCTCGATCGAGGCGGTGACGGCGGCGCCGCTCTCGTTTGTCACGGTCGCACTCAGCGTGCCCCTGCCGGAACGAGCGGAGGCGGACAGGCTGGCGCTCGAGGTACCCTCGTTCGGGGTCAGGGTGGCGAGCGTGGAGGGGGTCAGCGACCATGTCACCGCGCGTGCGCTCAGGCTCGGCGCGAGGAGCGCGTTGACGACGACGCCGCCCCCGGGCAGCAACGTCAGCGAGGGGGAGGACAGCTCGATTCCGGTGTCCTCGGGCACGGCTCGGACCTGGACGGGCGAGACGCCAAACACGGAGCTCCTCGCCCGATCGGTCACGGTGATCTTCGCCTCGCCGACACCGACGGCGGTGACGAGGCCGTTGCCGTCCACGGTGAACACGGAGGTGTCCGAGGATTCCCAGATGACGTCGGAGCTATCCGCGGGGCGCGTGTCGTACAAGGCCTCGAAGGTCATGGATTGTCCGGGCGCGAGCACGGTGCCCCCGGGCCGCAGAGACAGGAATGACGGCGCGGCCTCGCCGCTGGACGAGACAACGCCGGAGTGCTGAGGGCCCACGCGCGACGCGGCCGCGTCGGCACCGAGTGTCGGGCTCGCCCCGCACACGGCGATCGACAGGGCGCCGACAAGCGTGACCGCCAGCGCCGATAACGTTCGATGGAACATCCACCACTCCCTCACTCGATCAGCACATCAGGGGGCCTCGCCCACGCGGGCGCGCCCCCTGACAAACAATATCTCAGCAACTATTACCGCGTACCTGTCAATTAGCTTGTTCGCGACAAACATCCCTGATAGATCACCCACACATCACACGCCCCTCACCAGCGCTTACAAGACCCAGCGTGGACCCACCGCGCGGCGCAACACGACCCCACCCCTCCCCCAAACGAGGCCCGCGCCCCGGACACGTGTCCGGGGCGCGGGCGTAGGATCAGCCGTCTCGGTCGCCGACTAACCGATCAGCTGGCCGTTCTCGGCAAAGTGATACCACTTGAGGTAGATGCGCACCCAGCCGGTCGCCATCGCGCCGCTACCGTGGTGCAGGTAGTACCAGTGGCCGCCTTCCTTCAGCCACCCCGTCGCCATCGCACCGCCAGAAGGGCTCAGGTAGTACCACGCGGACCCCACCTGCACCCAGCCAGTCATCATCGCCCCACCGTCCGGATTCAGGTAGTACCAGTGCACACCCGAGAGCACCCAGCCACTGGCCTGAGCGCCCGAGGCCGCGTGGAAGTACCACTGCCCACCCTCGAAGACCCAGCCGGTGCGCATGTACCCCGAGGCATCGAAACGGTAGGTCGCCCCATCGATGACGAGGGTCTCGCTCGCCGGGTAGGAGCCGTCCTCGTAGCGGTACCACCAGCCGCGCCCGTCTCGCTTCCACGCACCCGTCTTCGGCGCGGGAGCGGGAGCCTCCACGCGGATCGTGGCGCTCGCGGACACGAGCGAGGGCTGCGTCGGGTCGGTGACACTCACCGTCGCCTCGCCCGCGCCCACTGCCGTTACGACGCCGTCCGGGCTGACCGTGGCCACGGCCTCGTTGGAGGAGGACCATACGACGTCGGTCACGCTCGCATCCGCGGGCTCGTGGGAGGCGCTCAGCGTCACGCTCTGGCCCACCGACAGCGTCGCCGACTCGGGAGAGACGGACAGCTTCGTCATGGGAATGGCCTTGAGGTCCACCTTCACGCTTGCCCTATTGACCGGCCAGTCCCACACCTGCAGGTAGACGCTCGAGGGGTCACCACCCGCAGACTCGGCAATCTCGGAGAGCGGCACCTCGAAGTGGACGTGGTGCAGCCCGTCGTCCCCGATCTCGCCCCAGCCGTAGTACTTCTGGCGCATAAAAGGCTCGCCGTCCTGCGTCCACGAGAACCCGAATCCCGGGAAGGGCGACGCGTCGGTTGCGTCGAAGGACAGCGTGCGCCCATCCCCCTCGCCCGAAATCGCCACGTTCGAGATGACGGGTGGGGCCGTGTCCAGCGTGATCACGTGGGTCAGCTTCTCGGTGACAGGAGAGGCGCCACCGGTTGTGCCTTCGATGGTGAGCGTGTACTTCCCGTCCGGCAGCTCGTTCCCCTTCCCGTCGTAGCCATCAAACCAGGGCGCGCTGTCGAACGCGTCTTCCGCCCGGGTGACCTCCCAGTAGCGTCCGTTGGAGTAGGACCTGCTCTTGGGTGCGCCACCGTACTTGTAGGAGCGCACGACCTCCCCGGCCTCGTTGGTGTAGGTGTACGTCAGCGAGACGACGTCGCGCAGCAGCACGGTACCAGGGGTGGCATACGTTCTTGCGTATTCGTCCGTCGACCGGGAGATGATGTACAGGTCACGGTCATTCGTACTGATGGCTATATCCTCTTCAGGGTCGAAGGGGTTCAGCTGCCCGAGAGTCAGCCGGTGGAAGGTCATCTCAGACGTGCCGATGGTTTCCTTACCCAACACGGGGCTGTCGAAGATTGGCGTGTCGGCACTCGCGCCGTAAAAGCCCAGGTAAGGAACGGTGAGATCGGGCTGTCCGTCCGTGCTCGTGAAGGTCACCGCGCCTTCAACGAACGTACCGTTGGGCGTCTGCTTGGTCGCGAACGAGGCGAACTCGGCCTTCGGGTTGACGGTGACGGTCACCGTGGCGCTGGAGGCGGCGGGCACGGTCACCGAGCCCTCGGAGAAGGTCAGATCGATTCCCTTACCCGTCCAGTTCGTCGAATGCCTCGTATAGAGGGAGCCACTGATGCTCTCGGAGAGCGCCTGCCCACCAAGCGTGTAGGTGTGGGCGGTGTCGGAGAGGTTGGTCAGCTGCACCTGGAATGTCCACCCGCTGGTGCCCTCGCCCAGCTCGGCCTTCGGCCGCGACGGGTTCGCTGCGCCCACGACGGCCGGGTACACGGACGAGGTCGTGGCCGCCAGCGCGTCCACCATGCCGGCACCGACCCAGCGCGGGGACCAGTAGGCCCCGTCCGTCGCGTCGACATCCACGATCGGGTGGGCGGTGCCCATCAGGAAGTTGGTAACCAGGGCACTGCGCTCCTCCTCGCTCATCGCCGCGGCCATCGGATCGGCCGCCAGGCGCTGACGCACGAGGGCCGCGACGCCAGCAACCTGAGCCGACGCTTCGCCCGTTCCGTCTAGGTCACGTACCTCATTGCCGGGGACAGGAGCCCTCACATCCCACCCGGGCGCGGCGATCTCAGGCTTGAGCCTCATGTCGGGAGTCGGCCCCCACGAGGAGGCCGCGTAGGGCTTATAGCCCTCCTGACCGTTCCCCGCGGCGACGCCGACGGCGGCCACTGCCAGCACGGAGGAGTACGAGCCGGGAGCGCCAACGGCACCCAGATCACGCTCGTGCGCACGCCACTCCGAGCGCCCACTGTCTCCGGCGGGCGCGTCGACGCTCACGCCCGCGTCGGCGAGCCGCTCAAAGACCTGCTCGTACAATGCCGACGCGTTGCCACTGAGATCCCGGTCCGCCATGAAGGCCACGGACACGACGTCGGGTTTGATGACCATCGCGTCATCCAAAGCTGCCAGCAGGTCGGAATCGCGCGCGCCCGACGCCCCATTGGAGACGACCTTCGCGACGACGAGCTGAGCCTGAGGGGCTGCGCCACGATACGTCGCCCCGTTCGCTGCCGCGAGCGCCGCCATACGAGTTCCATGCGCGTGCAGCGTATAGTCCTCGGGCCCGTAGTCGTAGCCGCGGGACAGATCCGTGTCACCATCGGCGTAGTCGTAGGCGAAGGGAATCTTGTCACTGACCCACGCGCCGCCCCGCCCGGCGTCCAGCTGGGAGCTGAGAGAGGCGCTCTCCTCCTTCGTCAGGTGCAACGACGCGGCGTCCATGCTCCCCGCGAAGGCCTCGTTCGAGGTGTCGAAGCTGGCGTCGATGACCTCGATAACGCGGCCCCGACCCGAGCCGGCGACCTGGTCGGCGCGCGTCTCTTTCGCCGGATCGGCGATTGGCGCGTCCGCAGCCACTGACATTTCGGGATAAAAGACCGGCTCGCGATAGCGTTCCACAAACGCGTCCGCGACGCCGCGAACGCTCTTGATAGACGCGAGGGTGGATGCGGGTGCCTTGATCGCGAAGCCGTCGACGGCGTGGTGATAGTCCCGCACGTCCTCGATGGTGGCGCCCGGGGACGCCTGGGCCACGGCCTCGGCGATGCGCGCTTTCACGTCCCGATAGGCGGCCGCGCGGTCCTGGCCGACGACGCCCTCGTCGAGCCGGACGATGACGGTGGCCTGCTGGTCCGAGGCTTCCTCGCTGGTCGAGGAGGACTCGGCCCGGTCTGCGTCAGTCGCGAACGTGGGTGGCGTCATCAAAGCGGTGATGGCAAGGGCACCGGTCGCTATAAGCGCCAGTGCCGACAGTCGACGGTGGTTCATCTGCGGCTCACTTTCTTCACAGCTGGTCGATGGGGAGATACATCGTCACGAACCCCTCGCTTTAAGAGTAACCCACACCCACCCATAGGACGATGGTTGTCTCGTATTTTTCTCACCATCTGTCAACGAATTATCCCCTGAATTCGTATGATAAATTACTTCTCTGCCCAGCGTTATACGGCACGAGCAGAGAGACGATCACCCACCCCACCGCCAAGCCCCCTCACGCGTTCGCACCGACCCCCGTGACGCTCCCACATATCGGACCAGCCGATGCAGACACAGGCCCGCGCCTCCCGAAAACTGACCGGGAGGCGCGGGCGTCGGCACGAAGCTTCGAACCTGGGTGCGGGCGTTAGCTGATCAGCTGACCCGCCTCGTTGAACTGGTACCACTTCAGGTAAATGCGCACCCAGCCGGTGGCCATCGCACCGCTGCCGTGGTGCAGGTAGAACCAGTGATCGCCGTCCTTAAACCAGCCAGTCACCATGGCCCCGTTGGCGGGAGACAGGTAGTACCAGGTGCCACCCACCTGCAGCCAGCCCGTCACCATGGCCCCGGTGTCCGGATCCATGTAGTACCAGTGCACGCCATCAAGCACCCACCCCTTGGCCTGGGCGCCGGACGCATGATGGTAGTACCACACGCCCCGCTCGTTCACCCACCCGGTGCGCATGTAGCCGGCCGCATCGAAGCGATACGTGGTCCCATCGAGCACGAGCGTCGTATCCGAGGGGTAGGAGCCATCCTCGTAGCGGTACCACCAGCCGTGGACGTCCCACAGCCAGGTGCCCGACTGCGACGCGGGGCCCGCAGCACTCACGCGAACAGTGACGCTGGCACTCACCGAAGGCTGGGTCGGGTCGGACACCGTGATGGTCGCCTCGCCGGCACCCACCGCGCTGATGACGCCATCGTGGTCGACCGTTGCCACGGCCTCGTTCGAGGAGGACCACACCACGTCGGTCACGTTCGCGTCATCGGGCTGGTGAGTGGCGCGCACCGTCGCGGTTTCGCCGACCGTCATCGTGGCCGCCTGCGGCGACACCGACAGCGACGTCATCGCAACCGGCGTCACGACAACGGCCGCGCTCCCGCGGTTCACCGGCCAATCCCACGCCTGCAGGTACAGGCTCGAGGGGTTCTCGCCCAGCGCCTGCGTCACCTCCGAGAGGCGAACCTCGTAGTGCTGGTGGAACAGGCCATCGTCTGCGCGAGCGGACGGGTTATCTTCGACGTGCCACATCGTCACCGCACCATCCTCACCAAGCGAGAAACCGTAGCCTGCGATCGGCGAGGAATCGCTCAGATCGAAGGACAGCGTGCGCGCGTCCCCCTCGCCCGCGACGGACACGTTCGAGACCGTGGGAGCCGCAGTATCCAGCCAGAAGCTATAGCTGGTCTGGTGGGTCTGCGCCGAAGGGCCGTAGTTGCTGGCCTCGATCGTGACCGTGTAGCGCCCGTCCGGCAGCTCATTGCCGTCAGCGTCATAGCCGTCGAAGCGCGGGGCGCATCCGGGCGACATGAACTCGACGTTGTGCGAGGCGCGCCAGTGGTCGTCGTAGACGGACTTATCCGAACGGTCGCACGTGAAGCTGCGCAGGGTCTGGCCGGCCTCGTTCGAAAGAGTGAACGTCAGCGAGGGGACGGCGCGCAACAGCACCGTTTCCGTGCCGATACTGCGCCGGGCCTGCTCCTCCGCGGAACGCGAGATGACGACTCGGTCGGGGTCAATGCCGTCCGCCATCCGCGCATCCTCCTGGCGGAAGGGATTGGACTGGCCGAAAGGCATGACGCCGTGCGCGACCGTCGACCCGTAGCCGACCTTATGGTTGTTCGGCCACTGCTGATCGAAAACGTTGGGCGCGCCCCACGACCCATAGAAGCCCATGTAGGGCACCGTCAGATCGGGTTGCCCGTCGCTGCTCGTGAAGGTCACCGCGCCGTCGACGAATGTTCCGTTGGGAGTGGTCGCGTTCGCATACGAGGCGAAGGCCTCGCGCGGAGTCACCGTCACGGTCACCGTCGCGCTGGAGGAGGCGGGCACGGTCACGGAGTCCGCCGAGAACGTCAGGTCAATGCCCCGCCCCGCCCAGTTGGTCGCGTGCCGCGTGAACAGCCCGTTCTCGACGTTTTCGGACAGCACCTGACCGCCGAGCGAGTAGGTGTGGGCAGTGTCGGAGACGTTCGTCAGGTTCACCTGGAAGGTCCAGCCCTGCGTGCCGTCCCCCAGGTCGGCCTTCGGGCGGGAGGGGTCAGCCGCGCCCACCACGGTCGGATACACGGGCGAGGTCGTTGCCGCCACCGCGTCCACGAGGCCCGCTCCGACGCGCCGCGGCGAATAGAAGGTCCCGTCCTCGCGGGTCGCGTCCGAGAGCGGGTGGGCGGTACCCATCAGGAAATTCGAGACCAGCGCGTTCTTCTCCGCAGCGCTCTTGCCCGCGAAAGCGGGGTCGGTCGCGACGCGCTGACGCACGAGGGCCGCGATCCCCGCGACCTGGGCCGAGGCCTCGGCCGTTCCGCTCTGGCGGTCGTAATTGTTGCCGGGGGTGGCGGACATGACCCGACCGCCGGGCGCCGCGAGCTCGGGCTTGAGGCGTAGGTCGGAGGTGGCTCCCGAGGAGGAGAAGTCGGAGACCTCGACGTTCGCTGGGACGGAGAGCGTCGCCGAGGGGCTCACGGTGACCTCGACGTAGCCGGACTCGGAAGCCGCGATCGCCTCGCGGAGGGCGTCCCCATCAGACTTCGTAATGGTTCCCGCCCGCACACTAAACCAGCGATCCACGTCCGCCTTCTTGGGGGTGTCGCTGTCTCGCACGTAGGCGAGCATGAGACCGGCGGGCTTGCTCGTGAGCGACTTCAGGTTCTTCAGCTGGTGCTTGAGCTCGACGTCGCGCCCGTTGTCGTCAGTGCCTCCCCAGTCTTCGAGGATGATCGTGCGCGACAGGTCCCCGTAGTTCGACCCGAGGTACTTCTCCAGGTCCGCCGTCGTACCGTTTCGGGCGTACACGACCCGGTAGGTTCCCTCCGCGAGGCTCTCGAAGCCGGGTGCATCACCCTGGTTCATCCTGGTGATGGTGCGGTAACCGATGCGTCGGTCACCGAAGGTCACCGCTCCCATGATGTCCTGCTCGCTGACCGAGGCCACCGCCAGGGTGGACGAGTAGGACGCGGGGACGGCGATCATGCCGTTGTCCGGGTCGCTGGCGTAGCTTCCGCTTCCTTCGTTTCCGGCGGGCGCGTTCACCGTGATACCCGCGGCGTTCAGGTTCTGGTACACCTGCGAGTACAGCGCCTCGGAGTCCGAACTCATCCCCTCGATGGTCGCGAAGGACACGGTGAGGACGTCGGGGGCAAGGACAGCGGCGTCATCGAGGGCGGCCAGGAGCGCGCTGTCGTTGGCCGTATCGGCACCGTCCTGCGTCACCTTCGCGACGATGAGCTGAGCCCCGGGAGCCGCGCCCTTGAATGCGCTGCCGTTGGCGGCCGCGAGGGCAGCGGCGTGCGTGCCCTCGGTGTAGGCCCCCCAGGTTTCGCGCCCACCGTCATCCGACCCCAGGACGTCCGCGTCGCCGTCCCCGTAGTCGTAGGCGAAGGGAATCTTGTCGCTCACCCACGCTCCGCCCTTGCCGGCGCCCAGCTGGCCGGTCACCGCGGCGACTGCATCCTTCGTGAGGCGCAGCGAGGCGGCGTCCACGGTCCCCGCGAAGGCCTCGTGCGAGGTGTCGAAGCGAGTGTCGATAACCTCAACGACCTGCCCCTCACCCGCCATGGCAGCGCGGTTCGCGCGTGTCATCTGCGAGGCCGTCCCCATGGCGGGGGCGTTATCGGAGTTCTGGCCGTCCTGGATCCCCCAGAAGTCGATGTCGTTGACCAGCGCGTGGCGCCCTTCGACGAACGCGCCCTCAACGCCGGGCGTGGCCTTGATGGCCGCCAGGGCCGAAGGCGGCGCCTTGATCGCGAAGCCCTGGAAGACGTGATGGTAGTCCCGCACGTCCTCGATGCTTGAGCCCGGCCTGGCCTGCGCTACGGCGTCACCGATGCGCTTCTTTGCCTCGGCGTAGCGGGAGGCCTGGTCGCCGGGCTCCTGCGCGAGCCGGACGATGATGGTGACCGCCGAGTCGTCCGCCGCCTGGTTGGTCGACGAGACACGGGTGCCGGTCGCGTCGGCCGCTAAGGCGGCCGGCACACTGACGGCGGTGAGAGCGAGGGCACCGGTCGTGAGTAACGACAGTGCCAACAGGCGACGATGAGACATCTGCGGCCCACTTTCTTAACGGTTGGACAGATGGGCGCCGACAAACATCGCGCCCCACCACTAGCGTAGCGCATACACCTTTCCTCCGACATGGTTTTTGGGTATTTTTCTCGCGATCTGTCAACACCATCCATCGCGAACTTAAAGGAAAAGCAAGGCAACTGACCATGTCAAGATGCGCAATTGAGGGGAATTCCTACCAGCCCACACAACAGTGCGTCCGTGCGCCAACCCCGGCAGGTCGGGATAAAACGACACAACGCGTTGGTCGCGGCTCGGTCCCAGGCATCGTCGAGGGAGGACGTCTGCGCTCGGACGCCCTCGCCGCAGCGCCTCAGACAGGATGCGCACCATCGACGACGCCCTCCCGGCGTTTATCGGCGCCCGCCGGGCAGCGCCGCACCAGTGAGAGAGCGTGACTCCAGTGAGGGAGCATGACACCAGGGGTAATGGTGGGGGTTTTGCACCATTAGAAGCATCCTGCCGGCGTGTCGCCGGCGTGTCGTGGCTCTAATGATGCAATTCCCCCCGTTTGGTGGCGGTGAGGTCGCCGTTCAGGGCGGTGAGGTCGCGGTTCGCGGCGGTGAGGTCGCGGTTCGCGGCGGTGAGGTCGCGGTTCGGGGCTGCGTGGCGCCCACAGTGCAGACCACCCCAGCGACAAACGCCGACAATGGGCTCGTATGGGCGAGGTGGTCTACGTTGTGGGCAAAACTGTCTCGGACATGGTGTGTTGTTCGCACGCGAACCTGCTAGTGCGTGCGCTCACCGGCTATATCGCACGTCAACCCACTATTCCGTGTCTGGGCGGGGCTGCCCACGCTCACATTAGCGGGTTAACGTGCGCATTAGCGGACCCACGCTCGCATGAGCGGGCCCAGGCGCGGATCAGAGAGCCCACGTGCGAGGTGTCGGTCCCAGACGCGCATGAGCGGGCCCACGTGCGCGCGGGTGCACGAGGGGAAGCCGCCCGGCGGTCATGCGGCGGCGAAGCGTGCCCGTGTGCGCGTTGCTAGCGCTCGCTCGGAGCAATTTCGCATGCAATTCGATTGAGTGAACTTTCAACAATACCTACAAACGTTGCAATTCCAACGATGCGAATGTGTGATGCAACAGAGCGTCGGGGGAATTGCATGCGACATTCTCAGATAGCCCACCAAGCGGCAGCGCGCCAGTGTCCTGGCACGGTGAATGCCGTCGCTGCTAACGACCCGCCCAAGCCTCACCGTGACGGACCAAGGGGCCACACACAGGCTCGCGATGACACAACCACCTTCAGCACGGTCTTTCCCGCACCGGCAAGCTGGAAACGAGCTACACAACCACCACTTTTTGCCTATCCTCCACGTTGGCGCTCACCGCCTTCAACAGCGACTTTCCCGCGCCAGCAAGCCGACAAGTCGCTACACAACCATCACGTTTTGTCCATCCTCATAGTTGGTCCCAACCAACTTAAACATCGACTTTCCCGCACTAGCAAGCCAAAAAGTCACCCTGCTAGCAACACGATTTGTCCATCCTCATAGTTGGTCCCAACCAACTAAAACATCGACTTTCCCGCATCAACAAGCTGAAAAGTCACCCCTCCCGCAACGCGTAGTGTCCTATAACCCTAACCCGCGGGCCCCGGGTCGGACCGATCGGCGGGAGGCGAACGACCCACTGGGCGAGCCCACCACGGACAAGCAGAAACGCCGAGGGGCCAACCTCACGGTCGACCCCTCGGCGTATCCCATCAACACAGTGCACGTTCGCCCAAATAGCTCCTCAGAAGATTCACGCCGACGCGGCCACTATGGCCGACATCGCCTTTCCTTGTATGCCTCTACTGTAGGAAGCCAACCTTGCCGAAACGACAACACAACCTGAGGATTCCCTGAGACTTTTCATGCCGTCACTGCCCGCAACGACAGGGCGCCTGCGCCCCCCGGAACACCGGCGACGCAGGCGCGCGGAAGGGGCTTACCACCCTCTCCCGATTCAGCGGATCAGCTGACCGGTCTCGGAGAAGCGGTAGTACCGCCACCCGATCCAGACGCGGCCCGTTGCCATCTGGCCGCTTCCGGGCTTCAGGTAGTACCAGGAGTCACCGTCCTTGAGCCAGCCGGTCTTCATTGTGCCGGTCTGCGGGTCAAGGTAGTACGAGTGCGAGCCAACCGTGACCCAGCCCGTGGCCATGGCACCCGTGCTCGGGTCCATGTAATACCAGGAGATCCCGTCGAGAACCCAACCGGTGGCCTGGGCGCCCGAGACGGCGTGGTAGTACCACAAGCCCTGCTCGAAGACCCAACCGGTGCGCATGTAGCCGTCGGCGTCGAAGCGGTACACCTTGCCGCCGATGGTCTTACTCGTGTTGGTTGGGTAGGTGCCATCCGCATAGCGGTACCGCCAGCCGCGAGCGCCCCAGGCCCACTGGCCCTGCGCGGGCGTCGTGTCAGACGAGGCCTTCACGGTCGTCGAGGTCACGGTGTGGGGATCCTGACGCACGTCGAAGCGCAGTGACGCTTCAGCGCTGGTCGGGGTCCATGTGTAGGAAGAGGTGGACGCGCTCTGGTCCGAGCTGCCCTGCATCGACGTCCAGTCCTGAAGGACAGTGTCGGTGCCGTCAGCGCTGACCTGCACGACGCGCAGCTCGCGTCCGCCCAGGGTGCCTCCCTGCGCGGAGACGTTGATGGTCGTCGGTGTGCCCACGGTGGTGGTGAGCGTGTACCCGGCCCCGGCCTCGTTGATGCCGGTGCCCGACACACTCACCTGGGGGGTCGTGTACTCGAAAAGGTTCTCCGTGTTGTAGCCGGCGTTCTTCATGGCCTTCTCGGTGAGCGTCCACGCCTTCGAGCCCTTGGGGGCGGCGACGTAGATCTCGGTGCCCGCCTTGAGGTCATCGTCCATGTCGGCGGCGAGCTTGATCTCCTCGACGGTCGAGGGCAGCACCAGGACGCGGGGAGTGTCGAACCAGAAGGTGAATCGGGTCATCCCCTCGCCGAAGTAGGCGCTGTCCGGGCGGCCGTTGGAGGCCTTGCCCTCGTAGTAGAACTCGCCGTCGTTACCGCCGTGCACGATGATGTGGCGCGGGGTGGTGGTCGCGCGCGGGGTCATCCACAGTTCCGTGACCTTCGTTCCCAGCTCGATCGTGTCCAGGCCGTTGTTAACCAGGCCGCGGGCGACCGTCACCGAGTCGGGGATGACGAGGTCGGTGAGGTTCGTATCGCCGTCGAAGGCGCCGTAGCCGATGGTCGTCAGTCCCTCGGGCAGGACGACGCGGCGCAGGGAGGAGTTGTTCGCGAATGCGGCATCAGCGATAGCGGTCGTCCCCTTGGGAACCGTCACATCTGTGTCCGTCTTCGTGGGCAGGTACAGGACCAGGGTGCGGCCAGCGTCGCCCTTACCGTACAGGGCACCGTCTTCCACGGAGTACACCGTGTTGGCGGGGTCCACGGTCAGCGAGGCAAGGTTGTTCGCGGCCACGAATGCGGATTCTCCGATGGTGGCAATGCCCGAGCCCAGGTGGAGCGAGGTCAGGGCGGTGTCGTTGGAGAAGGCACCCTTACCGATCGAGGTCACCGAGTCGGGAAGTGTGGCGGAGGTGAGCGCCGTGGTGTCGAAGGCGTAGTCGCCGACCTCGGCCAGGCGATTCAGGTCGGGACGGAAATTCACCTCGGCGAGGGCCCTGTCGTAGCGGAAGGCACTATCCGGCAGCATCGTGGCACCACCCAGGTCAACGCGTTCCAGCTTGGACATGTACCAGAAAGCCGTGTCGTCCATGGACTCGAAGGCGTCAGGCAGGGTCAGGGACGTAATCCGCGATCCCACGAACGCACCCTTGCCAACGTTACGCAGATGCGAGGGCAGGGTCACGGAGGTGATCTGCGCAGAGGCGAAAGCACCCTCGTCAATGAATGCGGTCTCCTCGGCGACGGTGTAGGAGCCGCCCGAGTTCTTCGCCTGCGGGTATGTCGCCAGGTGCGTCAGATCCTTCGTGTACAGGACGCCGTCGAGGCTCTGGTAGTTCTGGTTCGCGGCGTCGACCTCGATGCTCTCCAGGAGCGGGGTGCGTGCGAATGCCGCAAAAAGGCCGTCGGCCTGGACATGTGGGCCGACGTTGACGGAGCGCAGCTTCGCCATGTCGCTGAAGGTCTCGAGGCCTGCCGTCTTGAGAGAACGAGGCAGGGAAACGCTCTCCAGGGGTGTGTACGAAAAGGCGCGGTCCCCGATCGTCTCGAGCTGCGAGGGGTGCGCGTCATCGTCCTGGAAGGTGACCTGGGTGAGCGGCTGGCCCGCGAAGGCAGAGTCGTCGATCGTGCGCACGCTCGCGGGGATCCACACGCTCGTCAGCTGTGCGTTGGTGAAGGCATTCGAGCTGATCTCGGTCACGCCCTCGGGGATGCGAATGTCCGTCGCCCCTCCCGTGTAGGCGACGAGCACGCCGTCGGCGTCGACGGTGAACTCATCATTATTGGCTTGCGGCGCGGCGGCTGCGTTCACCTGACCGCCCGTGCCCGTGTCGGCCGCGAAAGCGGCGGGCATACTGACCGCGGTCAGCGACAGGGCGCCGGCGAGCGCGAACGCCAGCACCATTGACTTTCGATGGGACATTTCAAACCCCTCTATTGGCAGTTGGTAAGGGAAGGTTCCGTGTTGCGATCACGACCCTTGTGTCAAACATATCCCTTGAGAGGGTTTCCGGATATCTCCTGAGACGCATCTTCTCAGTATGCGTCGACATGCTTGCGACGATCTTCATTGGTATTACCATGCATGACCCACGGTAAGCAGGGGTCATCGGCGAACCTCTACACGTCCCATTTCGTTGCGTTTTCCAGGGTTGTACCACATCTTTCCACCGAATCTGACAAAGTTACCGAGGACTCGAATTACTCGCGTCAACACCCGCCGGAGGTCCACGAACAGGGGGTGGATGTGTCGCCGATGGACCTAATGGTCGAACGGTGTCACGCAAGGCGCTGCCCGCCCGTTCATCCCTCCCCGCGTTCTCGCCGCTCACGGTCGACACATGGCTTGGCCTGAGGGGCGGCACAGGCCC
>NZ_ALIY01000089.1:0-20070 GCF_000283035.1 Actinomyces sp. ICM58 | reverse complement strand
GGGCGTGGGGCGCCGACGTCGACGGCGAGACCGCCCTGTCCGAGCGCGTCGCCCTCCTGTCCGCCAACGCCTCCAAGGGGCTCGAGTTCGACTCCGTCATCCTGGTGGAGCCCGGCGAGATCATGAGCGACGGGACCGGCGACCTCTTCGTTGCGCTCACACGCGCCACCCACGATGTCCACGTCGTGCACGCCGGCCCCCTGCCCGCCGGCATGGAAGAGTGGTAGCGAGTGACCACACAGTGAGGACCCCACGCTGGTCGCCCTCTCATCTGCCATGATGGAACCATGACACGCGCACTGCTTCTGGAAAACCCGCACCCCATCGCCGACGACATCTTCGCGAAGTTCGGTATCGAGGTCACCCGCGTCACAGGCGCCCTGTCCGAGGACGACCTGATCGCGGCCCTTGACGGCGTGGACTACCTGGGGCTTCGTTCCAAGACGGAGGTCACCGAGCGGGTCCTGCGCGCGCGCCCAAACCTGAAGGCCATCGGGGCCTTTTGCATCGGCACCAACCAGATCGACCTGGCCACCGCCACTGACATGGGCGTAGCCGTCTTCAACGCCCCCTACTCCAACACGCGTTCCGTCGTCGAGCTCGCCATCGGCGAGATCATCGACCTGTCGCGCCGCGTGACCGTGAAGAACTCGCGCCTGCACCGCGGCGTGTGGGATAAGAGCTCCGACGGCGCCCACGAGGTGCGCGGGCACACACTCGGTATCATCGGCTACGGCAACATCGGCACCCAGCTGTCCGTCCTGGCCGAAGCCATGGGCCTCAACGTCATCTTCTACGACGCCGCCGAGCGCCTCGCCCTGGGCAACGCCACGCAGATGCCCACGATGGAAGCTGTCCTGCGCGAAGCGGACGTCATCTCCGTGCACGTCGACGGCCAGGAGTCCAACACGAACCTGATCGGCCGCACCGAGTTCGAACTCATGAAGCCGGGCACCCTGTTCATCAACCTCTCGCGCGGACACGTCGTCGACGTGGAGGCCCTGCACGCCGCGCTCGTGTCCGGACACCTCGGCGGCGCGGCCATCGACGTGTTCCCCGAGGAGCCGCGCGCCAACGGAGACCCCTTCTCCTCTCCCCTGGCCACCCTCGACAACGTCATCCTCACCCCCCACATCGGTGGCTCCACGGAGGAGGCGCAGTACGACATCGGCCGTTTCGTCGCCGCCAAGATCGGCGAATACCAGGCCAGCGGTTCCACGGACATGAGCGTGAACCTGCCGAACCTGACGATGAACGTCGGCAAGCGTTCGCGCTACCGCATCCGCCTCATTCATCGCAACGTCCCCGGCGTCATGGCCCGCGTTAACCAGATCTTCGCTGCCTCCGAAGCGAACGTCGACGCACAGATCCTGGCCACCGTCGACGAGGTCGGCTACGTGCTCACCGACATCTCCGCGGGCCTTGGCCGCGAGGCGCTCGAGGAGCTCACGCACCTGCCCGAGACGGTCCGACTGATCGCGACTCCACTGTAAGACTGTCGCCTTCGTCGCGTTCTCAGCTGGTCAAACGGGACCGTAACTTACGGTATCGTAGGGGAAGCATCCCCAAAGGAGGACAGATGGACCTGACGTCGAGGCTACGCGCGCTCTACGCGCCCGGAGTTGCCTACGAGATCGCCACCCCCACCGAGCCGATCCCCGAGATGGTCCTGGAGGTCGCCTCCCGTTACCCGGGGCGCGCCGCCATCGACTTTTTCGCGCGCCAGCTCACCTACGCCGAGCTGGCCGAACAGATGCGTCGCTGCGCGGGCGCACTCCATCAGGCGGGCGTGCGCCCCGGCGACCGCGTCGCCCTCGTCATGCCCAACTGCCCACAGCACGCGGTCGCGGTCCTCGGAACGATGCTACTCGGCGCCATCGTCGTCGAACACAACCCGCTCGCACCCTCCGGCGAGCTGCAGGGCGAATATGAGCGCCACGGCGCACGCGTCACCATCGCCTGGTCGAAGACCCTGGAGAAACTGACGTTCCTCGGGCGCGGGCACACCACCTTCTCCATGGACCTGACGACGGCGCTTCCCACGGCCTCGAGAATGGTGCTCAGGCTCCCCCTGAAGGCGGCGCGCGCCAAGCGCGAACAGCTCGCGAGCCCGCGTCCCGCCTGGGCTCGCTCCTGGTCACGGGCGATGCGCGCCGCGACGCCCTGGGACGGGCAGTGCCCCTCCTCCATGGACGACGTCGCCCTACTCATCCACACGGGCGGCACGACGGGCGTGCCCAAGGCGGCGGCTCTCACCCACGCCAACCTGCGCGCCAACGTCGAGGAGTCCATCGCGTGGGTGCCGGTCCTGCACGAGGGCGCCGAGGTCTTCTACTGCATCCTGCCCCTCTTCCACGCCTTCGGCTTCACGATCGGCTTCCTGGCGGGCCTGCGCCTGGGGGCGACCGTCGCCATGTTCCCGAAGTTCGACACTGCCCTGGTCCTGGCCGCCCAGCGCCGACTCCCCTGCACGTTCTTCCTGGGCGTGCCCCCCATGTACGAGCGCCTGCTGGCGGCAGCCGAGGGCACGGACGTGGACCTGTCCTCCATCCACTTCTCCCTGTCGGGCGCGATGCCCCTGTCGGCGCCTCTGGCCCAAAAATGGGAGGAGGCGACCGGCGGCCTCATGATCGAAGGCTACGGCATGACCGAGGCATCCCCGATCCTCCTCGGTTCCCCCCTGGCCTCCTCGCGGGCGCGCGGGGCGCTGGGTATTCCCTTCCCCTCCACGCAGGTGCGCATCGTCGACCCCGAGGACCCCGCGCGCGACGTCGAGGACGGCGCGGTCGGCGAGCTCATCGCAACCGGCCCGCAGGTCTTCTCCGGGTACTGGAATCAGGACGAGGAGACCGCGGAGGTGTTCACCGCCGACGGCTGGCTGCGCACGGGCGACCTGGTCCAGGTGCGCGACGGTTTTATCTACATGGCGGACCGACGCAAGGAGATGATCAACTCCTCCGGCTTCAACGTCTATCCCTCTCAGGTCGAAGATGCGGTGCGCACGATGCCCGGCATCCTCGACGTGGCTGCCGTGGGGGTCCCCGCCGGCGAGAGCGGCGAGGATGTCGTCGCCGCCGTCGTGCTCGAGGCCGGCGCGTCGGTCACGCTCACGGACCTGCGCAACTGGGCGGAAAAGTCCTTAGCGCACTACGCCCTGCCCCGTCAGGTCGTCGTCATGAGCGAGCTGCCGCGCTCCCAGCTGGGCAAGGTCATGCGCAAGAAGGTGCGCGAGCAGATCGTGGGCGCGCGCGGGGCAACCTCCGAGGCCGTGGCTGGTGCCCGCGAGGCCGTGGCCGAGGCCGTGGCCGGGGCGCGAGATTCCCTCTCCGCTGCACGCGAGTCCATGTCGGAGCGCATTGCGGACGCGCGCGAGTCCATGTCCGAGGCCGTTGCGGACGCGCGCGGAGCTGCCTCCGAGGCGGCGGCTGGTGCCCGCGAGGCCGTGGCCGGGGCACGCGAGTCCATGTCGGAGAAGGTTGCGGAGGCGCGTGAAACGGCCTCAGAGGTCACCAGCGAGGCGAGCGCCGCCATGCGCAGGCTGACGTCGGGAGGCCATGGCACGAACGAGGAGCGCCACTAGGAGCCGTTCTCCCTCCCCACCGAGACGCCCGCATCGCATCGATGCGGGCGTTACTCGTCTCCGAGGAGGGTCGGCCCGGCGACACGCTTGCGACTCGCGCGTGTCTTGCGGGGCTTCTTGGTAGGCGCGGAGGCGCTGACGGGCTCCTCACCCACCTCATCGGGTGCCACTGGGGCCTGCGAGCGCTCACGCAACGCCTGGATCGCGTCCTCGAAATCCTCGAGGGTGTCGAAGGCACGATAGACGGATGCAAAGCGCAGGTAGGCGATGACGTCCAGGTCACGCAGGAAGGGCAGGATGGCCTTTCCCACCTCGTTGGTCGACACGTTGGACACGCCGGTGGAGCGCAGCTTCTCCTCGACTTGCTGGGCGAGGATGGCGAGCTGATCGTCGGAGACGGGCCTGCCCTGGCAGGCTTTTTTCACGCCGGAGACGACCTTGTTGCGCGAGAAGGATTCGACGACTCCGGAGCGCTTGACAACCTGGAACGACGACGTCTCCAGGGTCGTAAAGCGTTTCTTGCAGTGCGTGCACTCGCGACGGCGCCGGATCGAGGCGCCGTCATCCGCGATGCGCGTATCGACGACGCGCGAATCAGGGTTATGGCAGAAAGGGCAGTGCACCCTTCAACGGTACACGCTCAGGCACTGACCTGTCACAGGAGTCCCACCTGTCACCGTTACCGGACGGGCACGACGACGCGCTGACCCGGCTGCAGGGCCCCGCTCAGATCGTTGAGACGTTCGATATCCGAGACGATTTCCTCGAGGGGACGTTCGCTCTTCACCCCCTGTGCGAGCGACCAGACCGAGTCGCCACTAACGGCCGCCTTCACAACCGTCGGCCCGTCGTACACCGCGGGCTGGAGGGCCAGACCGAGGGCACCGGCGCCGATCGACAGCACGAGCGTTGCGAGAGTCCCGACGACGATCCCGCGCCGGGAGGAGCGAACCGAACGACGAGGCGCGGCCGGAACCCGCAGGAACGATGGATCGTCACCACGCTGCGCCTCCACGCGGCGACGCGCAGACGGGGCCGAGGAAATGTCGCGAACAGTGGCCAGGGGCGCATCCTGCGCCACCCGCATCGGCGAGCGGCGCGCCGGGAACGAGACGGCAGGCTTGGTAGCGAAGGAAACACTCATGACGACCTCCAGGGAAACAGTATCGAACACATGTTCGTCGAACACCTGTACGATAGCATGGTGAGAAACGAATGTCGAGGCACACTCGAACATATGTTTCATTTCCCGCCAATTCGGCTTAAACTTGACGTAACCAGTGGACGACCACCCATGCACATCTGCGTCCACCAACCACGGAGGAGCACCCATGACCGAGCGTTCGATCAGCGATCGGCACCGCGCGATTCTGCGAGTTATCAACGAAAAGCTCGATTCGAGCGGCTTCCCTCCCTCTGTGCGCGAGATCGCATCCGCGGTCGGCTTGGCATCCCCCTCCACTGTCAAACACCACCTCGACGCACTCGAGGCGCAGGGCTACCTCGCCCGCGAACCAGGTCTGCCGCGCGCCCTCGACCTGACCGACAAGGCGCGCAGCGAGCTCGGCATCGAGGCGCCCGCCCCCTCCCCCATCGTCCGCATCGAAATCCCCGTCTCCCACGTGGAGGAAGAGGGCACGGCGATCCCACTCGTCGGCCGCATCGCGGCGGGCTCGCCCATCACAGCTGAGCAGCACGTCGAGGACGTGTTCCATCTGCCCACCTCCATGACGGGGCACGGAGATCTCTTCATGCTCGAGGTCAGCGGACAGTCCATGATCAATGCCGGCATCTTCGACGGAGACTACGTCGTCATCCGCTCCCAAAACGATGCGCGCAACGGAGAATTCGTGGCCGCCATGATCGATGGCGAGGCCACCGTCAAGGAACTCTCCATCACGGGCGGACACGTGTGGCTCCTCCCCCACAACCCTGACTACTCCCCCATTCCCGGCGACGAAGCCACCATCCTCGGCAAGGTCGTCACCGTCATCCGCTCCCTCTGACTCCCATTCATACCAATGGCGCCGACCCCAGCCGGGGTCGGCGCCATTAGCGAAGACGCGACAGGCTCAGAAGCCCAGGTCGCGGGCCACCTGACGCAGGCGCTCGGCCGAAGCGGTCAGGCCGTCACGCTCGTTGAGGGTCAGCGGCGGGTTCAGAACGCGTCCCGCGCCGTCGCGTCCGACGATCGTCGGGGCGGCCATGACGACGTCCGAGATGCCCTCCCAATCCTCGAGCAGCGTCGAGATGGTCAGGACGCGCTGCTCGTCGCGCAGGACCGCGCCCGCGATGCTCGCAGCGGACAGGCCGATCGCGTAGTTCGTCGCGCCCTTACCCTCGATGATCTTGTAGGCGGACTGGACGACCTCCTGCGCAATGGAGTTACGCAGGGCCGAGTCGAAGACGCCGCCGCTCAGCGTCGGTCCCCACTGCGACAGGGGCACGTTGCCGATCTCTGCGCTGGACCACAGGGCGACTTCGGAGTCGCCGTGCTCGCCGGCCACGTAGGCGTGAATGTTCTGCGTGGCCACGCCGGTCTCGCGCGAGACGAGGTAGCGCAGACGGGAGGTGTCGAGCACCGTGCCCGAGCCGAAGACCTGGTTGCGGGGCAGGCCTGTGAGCTTGAGCGCCACGTAGGTGACGACGTCGACCGGGTTGGTCACGAACATGAATCGAGCATCGGGCGCCACGTTCTGAAGGTTCGGGACGATCTTCTTCATGAGGTTGACCGTCGAGCCGGCCAGCTCCAGACGGGACTGCCCGGGCTGCTGCTTGGCGCCAGCCGTGACGATGATGAGGTCGGAACCGCGCACGATCTCGACGTCGTCGGAACCCTCAATGGAACCGGCGGGGGTGAACTGGATGCCGTGCGCCATGTCGAGGGCCTCGGCCTCGACCTTCGGCTTGTTAATGTCCTGGAGGACGATCGAGCGAGCATCGCCACGCATCGCACACGCGTAGGCGACGGCGGTACCAACGGCGCCAGCACCGATGATGGCGATCTTAGAGGGACGTCCAGAGGACTTCGAGGGGTACAGGGTCTGCGCTTTGTTTTCCACGTGTCTCTCCTAGTGTGAGCAGGCGCTTCCATTGCTGCAGGTCGTGGGAGGCCTAATGGTTAATTTACACGACTTTTCACGTGTGCGAAACCACTCATCCGCCTACTGACCGCCCTCGCCGTTCAAACGCCTCAAGGCCCCCCGAACGATCTGCGGATCCGTGGTCGGCCACATGGCGGGCAGAGACCGCATAATGAAGGCCCCGTATCGCTTAGTCACCACGCGCGGGTCGAGGATCGCGACGACGCCGCGGTCGCTCGTCGAGCGCAGGAGACGTCCCGCCCCCTGGGCCATCATGAGGGCCGCATGCGTGAGAGAGACGGACATGAATCCGTTTCCTCCCCGGCGTTCGACGTCCATCGACCGGGCGCGCGAGACCGGGTCATCCGGGCGCGGGAATGGGATCTTGTCGATGACGACCAGGCGACACGCCTCCCCAGCCACGTCCACGCCCTGCCACAGGGACATCGTGCCCACCAGACACGAGTCGCGTTCGTCCCGGAAACGCTGGATCAGCTGCGCGAGCGTCTCCTCCCCCTGGAGGTAGACCGTCAGCTCGGTACGCTCGCGCAGCGCCTGCGCCCCCGCCTGAGCACCCCGGCGCGAGGCGAAGAGCGCGAGGACCCCGCCCCCCGAGGCCTCGGCGAGTTCCACGAGCTCATCCAGAAGCTGGTCGGAGGGCCCCTCACGCCCGGGCAGCGGCAGGTGGGTGGCCACGTAGCGGATGCCCTGGCGGGCGTGGTCGAAGGGAGAGCCCACGTCGATGCCGTGCCAGGGAACGCCCGTCACGGCCATCCCAGTGGCCGCTGCCATGAAGTCGAAGTTTCCCCCGAGGGCGAGGGTCGCAGATGTCAGGATCGCTCCCCGCTCACCGATGCCTACCCCGCCGATCGCCCCCGACACGTCGAGGGGCCCCACCGTCAGGCGGGCATTGTCGGCCTCATCCTTCGTAATGTAGGCGATCGACTGATCGGGGTCGCGTCCCCACGCGTCCAGTGCGCCGATCAGCTCATCGATGGCCGCGCGGGCGAGGAGCTTGGCGGCGGGTTCGCCCTGGGCGTCGGACACCTCATGGCTGGCGCGCCGGGCCGCACCGTCCAGCACGACCATCGCATCCACGAGTGCGCCTGGCCGGTACTCCAGGAGCCCCTCCTGCAAGGGTGCCATCGCCGCACCCAGGCCGGCCCCGGCCTCGTCCAAGTCCGTGGAATCGATCGACAGATTCGAGCGCAGGGAGCGCGCCACGCGGCTCACGCGCCCCACCGTCAGGTCGGCGGCCGCCTGGGAGCGCACGCGGTCGGCCAGCTCGTGGGCCTCGTCGATGACGACGGCATCGTACTCGCCGAAAAGCTCGCCCTCCCCGCACGCGTTGATACCGAACAGGGAGTGGTTCGTGACGACAACGTCCGCGTCCGCGGCTTCCACGCGAGCCGCCTGCGCGAAGCACTCGTCAACGAGCGGGCAGTGCTTGCCCAGGCACTCGGGCTTCGCCACCGACGCGTGGTGCCAGGCGCGGTCCGACACGCCGGGGACCAGATCGTCGCGGTCCCCCGTCGTGGTCTCGCTGATCCACTCGCGGATGCGCAGGATTTCCTTGCCGAGCTCGCCCGTCGGGCTGGCTCCGATGTCCCGGTCTTCGAACAGGGTGCCCTCCGTGGGGTACCCGCCGTCCAGCTTGTGCATGCAGGCGTAGTTCGACCAGCCCTTGAGTACCGCGACCTTCAGGCGCACGCCCGTCGCCGAGGCGACCGCGTCGACGGCCACCGGCGCATCCTTGACGAGGATCTGGCGCTGCAGCGCAAGCGTCGCCGTCGAGACGAGCCCACGCACACCGCTCACCGCGCAGTGCGTCAACAGGGGTACCAGGTAGCCCAGCGACTTGCCCGTACCCGTGCCCGCCTGCACCAACAGGTGCTCGCGGGTCTCCAAGGCGGCGGCCCCCTCGGCGACCATCGATGCCTGCCCCTCACGCGCGGACCCGCCCATCGAGGTGACGACCGCGTCGAGGACGCGCCCCGAGGCCTCGACCAGGTCCTCGCTCACTGCCCGCTCACCGCCGCCTCACCCACGGTGCCACCCACCGCCGCGCGGGCGATCACGGCCGCCAGCGCCTCGTCGACGCGGGCCACGATGCGGGTTCCTGTATCCACGTACTCCTCGCGCTCCACCTCGCCCTCCTCGTGGATCCTGTGCACGAGGGAGCCCGCCGAGTACGGCAGGACCGCGTCGACGGCGACCCGAGGCCGGGGCAGCATATCCTCGAGCGCAACGCGCAGCGCGTCCACGCCCCATCCGGTGTAGGCGCTCAAGGGAACCGCGCGGGGGAACACCGTGCGCAGCAGAGCGATCTGCTCGGGCGAAGCCAGGTCGGCCTTGTTCAGGGCAATCAGCTCGGGGATGTCCGAGGCCCCCTCGATCGTGTCGATGACGGCGCGCACGGCCTGCACCTGGGAGACCGGGTCGGGGTGCGCGGCGTCCACTACGTGGAGGACCACGTCGGCCTGGCCGACCTCTTCGAGGGTCGAGCGGAAGGCCTCAACCAGCTGCGTGGGCAGGTTGCGAACGAATCCGACCGTGTCGGTGAGCGTGTACTCGCGCCCGTCGGCGGCGCGAGCGCGCCGAACGGTCGGGTCGAGGGTGGCGAACAGCGCGTCCTGGACGAGGACGCCCGCGTCCGTCAAGCGATTGAGGAGCGTCGACTTGCCGGCGTTCGTATACCCGGCGATCGCCACCGACGGCACGCCCCCGCGCCGACGCGAACCCCGCTGCGTGCGCCGGGCGGGTTCCATGCGAGCGATGTCCGCGCGCAGCTTCGCCATGCGCGTGCGGATGCGGCGACGGTCAAGCTCAATCTTGGTCTCACCCGGACCCCTGGAACCGATACCCGCGCCGCCCGCGACGCGGCCGCCGGCCTGACGGGACATCGACTCGCCCCAGCCGCGCAGACGCGGCAGCAGGTACTCCAGCTGGGCGAGCTCCACCTGCGCCTTGCCCTCACGAGACTTGGCGTGTTGAGCGAAAATGTCGAGGATCAAAGCGGTGCGGTCGACGACCTTGGCGTCGACGACGTCCTCCAGGCCGCGACGCTGGGAGGGCGCCAGCTCCTCGTCGACGATGACGGTATCGGCCTCCACGGCGCGCACGATGTCGGCCAGCTCGCGAGCCTTACCCGACCCCAGGTAGGTCGCGGGGTCCGGCTTCATACGGCGCTGGATGATGCCGTCGAGCACGCGCGAACCCGCGGTCTCCGCGAGCGCGGCGAGCTCGCGCAGCGAGTTCTCCGCCTCCTCCTCGCTCTGCGTGGTGCGCAGGCCGACGAGGACGACCTTTTCGAGTCGCACCTGGCGGTATTCGACCTCGGAGATGTCCTCACGGTCGGAGGCTCCCGTGTCGACGCGGCGCGTTCCCGCACGGGCCTCGCGCTCGAGCGCACCAGCGTCCCCCGAATTGTCCTGCCCCGCGGTCGATGCGAGCGCCGCTGCCGAGCGCGCGAGGATGCGCGCGACGACGTCGTTGACGCGTTGGTCGCGTTCCGCGGTCGAATCGGTGGGGGTCGTGTCCATGTCCGTCCTTCACGTGGGGGGCTTCCAGTGTCGCACGACGGGCCCTCATCTGCGTCTGCGCGCGCGGGCGCGATAGGCTTTCTTCCGTGGACGAACAGTACTTCACCGACTCTGCCCCCGCGAGCGCCGACGAGACTCACGTCATCGAGGTGAGCGCGCGCGGCTTCGACCTGTCGATGCGCGTGTCCTCGCGCGTTTTTTCCGGGTCCAAGCTGGACCTGGGGACCCGTCAGCTGCTCTCGGTCGCACCCGACCTGCCCGAGGGTGGGGCCTTCCTGGATCTGGGCTGCGGCTGGGGTCCGATCGCGACCGTCATGTCGCGAGAGTCGCCGCAAGCCACCGTGTGGGCCGTCGACGTGAACTCGCGTGCCCTGGATCTGACGCAGCGCAACGCCGCCGCCAACGGCGCGCGGGGCGTGCGCACCCTCAAGGCGGATGAGGCGCTCGCCGCCTCCATCGAGTCGGACACGCGCTTCGACGTCATCTGGTCGAATCCGCCCGTGCGCATCGGCAAGGAGGCGATGCACGAGATGCTGGCGGCGTGGCTGGGCAGGCTCGCGCCCACCGGCGTCGCCTACCTGGTCGTCCAGCGCAACCTGGGCGCAGATTCCCTCATCGCATGGCTGAACGGTCAGGGCTTCGAGGCCTCAAAGTTCGCGTCGAAGAAGGGATTTCGCATCATTGAGGTGCGCCCCGCGTGAGGCCTTCCTCCGCTTCGACGAGGCCGGGGCCGCGTCGCGCTCTCCGGCGTCGTTGTCGTGGGACCACCGTCAGGATAGGCGGATCTCCGCGACCCGGGTCGCGGGGCCGGTGAGGAACACCGACGCGTCCGTGATCCGGGGTCGGTCGCCGGACCAGTCGATGACGCCGTCGAGGCCCACGCTCACCGTGCCCCCGGGGATGTCGACAACCCACTGGGTGGGGGCGCCGGGGCCCCGGCGCAGGGCGGTGGCCAGCGCGGCCGCGCAGCATCCGGTGCCGCACGCCTGGGTCTCGCCGACGCCGCGCTCGAGGACACGCATGGCGATGTGACCCACGTCCGCCCCGGGCTGGGTCAGGTCCACGACCAGCTCGAGGTTCGTGCCCGAGTGCGGCGCAGGGTCGTAAGAGGGACGCGCAGCCGGCGGAATGAGGGAGACGTCGACGGTGGGTAGAAACACCCCGCGCAGGGCGGACTCGTCGGCGAGCTCAACGACCGTGTGCGGGTTGGGCATATCCACCCAGATGCCGCCGAGAACCCCGTCGATGCCGGGGATGCTCACCTGAATCGTCTCGCGCGCCGGGGAGGCCGCCGGCCCCATGTCGACGCGGTAGCGCGCGCCCGCGCCCTCGTCGTCGGCCTCGGGGGTCACCCGCTTGATGCCCCCGCGCGTGGCCACGTCCAGGGTCTGGCCGACCGGCAGATCGACGAGGCCCTCGCGGCGCAGGTGGTCGACGAAGACCCTCACGCCGTTGCCGCACATCTCCGCCTTCGAACCGTCCGCGTTGCGGTAATCCATGAACCACACGCCATCGCGTTCGACGGCCCGGATGAAGCCATCCGCCCCGATCCCGAACGCCGGGGAGCACAGGGCCGCGACCTGCGCGTCGCTCGGATTGTCCTCGTCGAAGCGGTCGGTTGCCACGACGAAAGAATTGCCGGCACCGTGAGCCTTCACGACGCGCGCGTGGGAGGGAAGCTGCGAGTTCGTCATGGACTCACCGTAGCGTGAGCGTCGAAGCCGCGCAGCCGCCGAGCGTGTTACGAGCGCCCCAGCGCCTGCTCGGCCGCCCGTCTCGCCAGCTCGACCACGTGGGATGCCACGGCCTCGTCCGAGGCGAACTCCTCCACGTCCAGCCAGTGCACGCGCGGGTCCGGGCGCAGCCACTTCACCTGGCGACGCGCCAGCTGCCGGGTGGCCAGCGCGATAGAGTCCACCGCCTCGTCCTCGCTCATGTCCCCGTCGATGACCGCGAGCGCCTGCGCGTAGCCCGTCGCACGCGACGCTGTCTTCGCCTCGCGCAGGCCGACGTCGATGAGGGCGCGCACTTCCTCGATCAGGCCGCCCGCCATCATGGCGCGGGTGCGCACCGCGATCCTCTCGTCGAGTTCGTCCATCGGGCGGCGCAGCGCCACCATGAGGGCGGGTGCCGCGAACTCGTGGCGGGGCATCGACGCCGAATACGGGCGCCCCGTCAGCTCGATGACCTCCAGGGCGCGCACGATGCGGCGCGCGTTGTGCGGGTCGATGCGCTCGGCGGACACGGGGTCCAGCCGGGTGAGGCGATCGTGCAGTCCACGAGAGCCCAACGCACCGGCGGCTTCTTCCTCGAGGCCCGCCCGCACGCCCGGGTCCGTCCCCGGGAAGTCAATGACGTCCAGGAGCGCCCGCTGATACAGTCCCGATCCTCCCGCGACCACGGCGACCCCGCCCCGGGCGTGAATGCCCGCCACGTCGGCGCGCGCGTGCTTCTGGTAGGCGGCCACCGACGCCTCGTCGCGCACCTCCAGCACGTCGATCTGGTGGTGGGCGATCCCCCGGCGCTCATCGACCGGCGTCTTCGCGGTGCCCACGTCCATCCCCCGGTACAGCTGTAGGGCGTCCGCAGAGACGATCTCCCCCGCCCCGCGCGCCCCCAGGACGCCCGGAAGCTGACACGCGAGCTCCAAGGCCAGGTCCGACTTGCCCGAGGCCGTGGGGCCCACAACCGCGCACACGAGGTCCGAGGCGCACGACATCGATAACTCCATACCCTCCAGTGTACGGGTGCCCGCGCACCACAGCGCCCAACAACGGCTAGGCTTAACACCATGAGCACAACAGATACTCCCCCGGTCACCCTCGATCGGGTCACCGAGGCCGTCCAGGCCGTCGGCTTCATCCCCTTCGTGTCCGCCACCGGACAGGTAGCGGCCATCCTGCCCAACAGGACCGTGCGCATCGCGGTTCCCGAGGGGCACCCCGTGCAGGGCGTCGCCGATTACCCGCGTTTCTTCGACCCGTCGCACGCCGACGAGATCGCGTCGGCGCTGCGCCGACTCAACGCCTCCACGTACCTGCCCAAGGTGACCTCCGCGATCACGGACACGGGCTCCATCGCCCTGCACCTGCAGCACACCTTCAACTGGGTCGTCGGAGCCACCGACGCCCAAGTCAACGCGGAGGTGTCCCAGTTCATCATGGCTTCGATCTCCATGATGAACCAGCTTGATGTCATGTTCCCCGACCAGTGGACCAAGGAGGCCGCCAATGCCTGAATGGAAGAGCTTCACCTTCGGTGAGGACGGGGAAGCCACCCCCACCGCCGAGGCGCCCACCCCCGCCAGCGCGAACCCCGCGATGGAGCCCGACGAGTACGCCGCCAAGTGGGGCACCGAGGTTTCCGAGGTGACCATCGCCCGCATTGAGGCTGTCCTCGAGGGCGACGGCCTGCCGCACGGCTCCAGCGAGTTCATCGCCTTCACGCAGCTGGAGGACATTCCCTTCCAGGTGCACCGCGAACCCGCCGACGCCCCCTGGGCGCAGATCGAGACGCGCATTCTCCCCGTGGGCGAGGGCCACACCGAGGCCTCCCTGCAGGCAATCGCGAATCGTTGGAACACCGAGCACCTGCAGCCCACGGTCTTCCCCATCGAGTCCGAGGACGGCTGGATCCTGGTTGCCGCATCCCGTTTCTTCGTCGGAGAGGGCCTGTCGGATCGCCAGATTCACGCGATGCTGCGCCGCGGCCTGATCATCGGAGTATCGGCTGCCCAGGAGGTGCCGTCGTTCTTCGACGAGGCCTCCGCCGAGTAATCTCTCCGTTTTCTGTTCAATAACCTCAGTGCCCTGCTCCTCATGAAGGAGCGGGGCACTCCCGGTGAGTGTGCGCCGACTACATGCGACGGCGCAGCGCATTCCGCCTGCGCGGTGTGGGCCACGGGTCGCATAGGGGGCTCGAATCGACCCGCACTACCGAGAGTGCTCCCGCATGCCGATCGCCTCAACATCGTGACGACCGCCACGACTCAAAGGTAGCTCTGGAGACGCGCGTCTCACATGCCTTTGAGTGCGACATTTTCCCGATTTTTCGCATCGGTCGTGCGCAAACGTGCAGAACATCACCGTGCGAGGACGATTCCCACGAGCAACCAGCCCGGCGCGACGCGGCCCCGGCCTGAACTCTCTCAGGCCAGGGCGCTGCTTCGGGCGTCGTTCCTCAGCGCGAGGCGCCCACGCGAAGCGTCGGAATCCCCAGGGACACGGCGCTGTCGGGCTCAGGCGAGGCCTGACGAGCCTCCCACACGTCGCCGGCGCGGGTGCGGCGCACCTCGAAGAGACCACCCTGGGCGCCCGAATCTGCGATGAGGTGATGCGGCGCCCCGTAGGTGACGGTCGCGCGAATCATATCCCCCGGGCGCGGGCGATCAGTCTCGCTCATCCCCTCGGGCAGGGCCACGTGCACCAGGCGGTTGTCGCGGGCGCGGCCCGAGATGCGCTGGGTGGCGCCGTCCTTGCGTCCGTCCCCCTCGGAGACGAGAATCTCGACGTCAGTGCCGGCCAGGGCCGCGTTGTCCTCGGCGCAGATGCGTTCCTGAAGCTTGATGAGGCGCTGGTAGCGCTCGAGGGCAACATCGTCGGGCACCTGGTCCTCGCGGTCGGCCGCGGGTGTGCCGGGGCGACGCGAGTACAGGAAGGTGAAGGCCGACGTGAAACGCGCCTGTTCCACGACCTCGAGGGTCGCCTGGAAATCCTCTTCCGTCTCGCCGGGGAAACCGACGATGATGTCCGTCGTGATCGCTGCCTCGGGGATCGCGGCTCGCACGCGCTCCAGAATGCCCATAAAACGATCGCGGCGGTAGGAGCGGCGCATCTGACGCAGGATCGCATCCGAGCCGGACTGCAGCGGCATGTGCAAGCTCGGCATGACCGTGGGGGTTTGCGCCATCGCAGCGATGACGTCGTCAGTGAAGGCGGCCGGGTGGGGGGAGGTGAAGCGGACGCGCTCGATGCCATCGACGCGGCCGACCGCGCGCAGCAGGTCCGCGAAGGCGCCGCGCTCGCCGAATCCCACGCCGTAGGAGTTCACGTTCTGTCCCAGCAGGGTCACCTCGATGGCCCCCTGCGAGGCAACGGCCTCGACCTCAGCGAGAATGTCGCCGGGGCGACGATCACGCTCCTTGCCTCGCAGGTGCGGCACGATGCAGAACGTGCACGTGTTGTTGCAGCCCACGGAGATCGACACCCACGCCGCAAAGGCGCTCTCGCGGTGGGTGGGCAGGGTCGAGGGGAAGACCTTCAGGGACTCCTCGATCTCGACAGCCGCCTTGCTGTTGTGCTCGGCGCGACGCAGGAGCGCGGGAAGCACGTCGATGTTGTGGGTGCCGAAGACGGCATCAACCCACGGAGCCTTGGCGACAATGCCGTCGCGCATCTGCTGGGCGAGGCATCCGCCGACCGCGATCTGCATCCCGGGACGCTCGCGCTTGACTGCGGCGAGCTGGCCGAGGTTGCCAAACAGGCGGGTCGCAGCGTTTTCGCGCACGGAGCAGGTGTTGATGACGACGACGTCGGCTCCCATGTCACCGGCGTCGGTTGCACGCGCGGCGGCTTCGGGGACAGTATCGACGGGAACGAGGCCGGCCTGCTCCAGCAGGCCCGCCATGCGTTCGGAATCGTGTTCGTTCATCTGGCAGCCGAGCGTGCGCACCGCATAGGTGCGGGGCAGGGCGTCGGCCCGCTGAGTCGTCGTATTCATCGCATACAGTCTAGTCGCGCGCGCTCACGCCAGAGAAGTCGAGCACGTCACGCAACAGAGTCAGGGCAGCATCGATAGCTCCCGCCCGCACCTGGGCGCGATCCCCCTCCAGGTGGAGGAGGCGGTGCTCCACCCCCGCCGGATGCGCGCACGCGATGTGCACGGTTCCCGCCGGGAAGCCGTCGGCGGGTCCGGGGCCGGCCACCCCCGTCGTCGACAAGCCAATCGAGGCCCCAAACAGCGAACGTGCCCCCGCAGCCATCTGGCGGGCCACCTGCTCATCGACCGGCCCAGTGAGTGTCAGCCGACTCTCCGACACGCCCAGCACCGAGGCCTTCGTGTCGACCGCGTAGGTACACACGCCACCGCGCACGACGTGAGATGCTCCGGGAACATCGACGAGGCGAGCGACGAGGCCACCGCCCGTCAAAGACTCCGCCGTCGCGATCGACAGCCCGCGTCGCGTGAGATCAGCAATTAGCTGCGCGACCTGCTCGTCACCCATGGCGCTTACAGTCCCCACTGCCACTCCTCCTGCGCATGATCGCCCTCGTCGCCCCACTCGTCGAGGGCCTCTCGCACGACCGCGGACGCCACGGACGGGGAGTACCCCTTGCGCGCGAGCATGGAGCTCAATCGACGGTAGGCCGTGTCACGGGGGACGCCCGCCAGGGCGCGCCGCTTGCGCTCGACGAGCTGCGCGGCGCGCTCAACCTCATCCTCCCGATCGATCTGCGACAGCGCGCGCTCGATCGTGGAAGCGTCCAGACCTTTGCGCACGAGTAGCTCACGCAGCGCGCGCACGGAGGCGCCGCTGCCCGCAAAACGCGCGCGCACCAGCGCATCCGCGTAGGCCTGATCGTCAACCAGGCCCACCGCCTCGAGACGGTCCACGACCTCACAGGCCAGCTGCGCGCTGAAGCCTCGCCCCTCGATGGCGCCGGTAAGCTCGGCGCGCGAGCAGGCACGCGCATCCAGCTTGCGCAGCGCCACCTCCCTGGCAGCCTCGATGGCCTCGATGCCCGTCAGGGCGGCGTTGCGCTCACGAGCCCGCGCGAGCCGCTCGCCCGGGGAGGAACGACGGCGCCGCTCCTCCCCCAGCTCCGGATGCTCGTCGGGATCCGCGTATCGGACCACGACTCAGAAGCCCGCGTCCTCGTCGGGATCGACCTCGGGAGCGTCCGAGGCCCCCTTGTCCGCCTCGGGGGCGTCGGTGATGCCCAAAGCGACCAGGATCTTGTTCTCGATCTCGTTGGCGAGCTCCGGATTATCCACCAGGAACTGGCGCACGTTTTCCTTGCCCTGGCCCAGCTGATCATCCCCGTAGGTGAACCACGAGCCAGACTTGCGCACGATGCCGGCCTCCACGCCCATGTCGATGATCGAGCCCTCGCGGGAAATGCCCTTGCCGTAGACGATGTCGAACTCGGCCTGCTTGAAAGGCGGCGCCATCTTGTTCTTGACGACCTTGGCGCGCGTGCGGTTACCGACCGGGGAACCGGCCTCCTTGAGCGTCTCGATGCGGCGCACGTCGATGCGCACCGAGGCGTAGAACTTCAAGGCCTTGCCGCCGGTCGTCGTCTCGGGGGAACCGAAGAACACGCCAATCTTTTCACGCAGCTGGTTGATGAAGATCGCGGTGGTGCCGGTCGCGGACAGGGCACCCGTGATCTTACGCAGGGCCTGGCTCATGAGGCGCGCCTGCAGGCCGACGTGCGAGTCGCCCATCTCACCTTCGATTTCCGCCTTGGGCACGAGCGCCGCGACGGAGTCGATGACGATGATGTCGATGCCGCCCGAACGAATCAGCATGTCAGCGATCTCGAGGGCCTGCTCACCCGTGTCGGGCTGAGAGACCAAGAGGGAATCGGTGTCCACGCCGAGGGCGCGAGCATAGACGGGATCGAGGGCGTGTTCGGCGTCGATGAAGGCAGCGTTGCCGCCGGCCTTTTGCGCGTTGGCGACGGCGTGCAGGGCGACCGTGGTCTTACCGGAGGACTCGGGACCGTAGACTTCGATGACGCGACCGCGCGGCAGGCCGCCGATACCAAGGGCCACATCGAGGGCGAGGGAACCCGTGGGGATCACCTGGACGGGGGGACGATTATCGTCCCCCAGGCGCATGACGGAGCCCTTACCGAATTGCTTGTCGATCTGAGACAGGGCGACTTCGAGCGCCTTGTTTCGATCATTGGTGACGGTCTTTGCCGCGGGTGCTTTACGGGCTGCCATGGTGATCCTTTCGTCTGCGGCCTCTCCGGCCTGCGAGTGTCCTGGCCTGGATGACGCCCCTCTCCGAGGCGCCATGACGAGTATGCGACCGGCCATCGTCATCTGCGTCCCGCGCGCACCCTCCCTGTGGACGACACGCGCGAAGCCTTCGTCGCCCATCAGCTTAGATGGAACAGATGTTCGATATCGTGGCGACACGCCGAGGCCCGACGCCAACATGGTTGAAGCACGCCCGCGCGCACCAACGCACGTTCAGTGGGAGCGAGACATAAAAGCGCTCAGCGCCCTCGCTCGCGAGGATCGATGCGGTGAATCCACCGCGCATCCTCGCGCCCGGTTTCTTCACATAGCCGCGCCCAGACCTCGTCCGGATTCACCCCGGCAGCCAGCGCATCGTGAGCGGTAGCCCCCAGCGACGCCAGATACAGGTCGGACACATAGGAGCGGCCGAGGGCCGACCCGAAGGTCGCCTCGACCGCCTCGTAAAACTCGGAGTGCTTCACGCGTCAGGAGATCAGCGTGACGGGCACGAGCTCGTCGGGCACCGCGTCGGGAATAACAGCACCGTCAATGATCGCCATACGCTCAGAAACCTCGCGCAGCACGAACCACAGTGGGACGCGCAGGGCGGAGGTGATCGCTTCGAGAAGCTCGGAGGAAGCTTCCTTCTGGCCGCGCTCCACTTCGGAGAGGTAGCCGAGGGAGACCTGCGCCTCGGAGGAGACTTCGCGCAGGGTTCGACCCTGGCGCTGGCGAATGCCGCGCAGGACATCGCCGAGTTCGCTGCGCAGCAGCGGGGTTTCGCTCAGTGTCTTTTCCATATCGCTACTGTAGCCGTTCTTGATCAGTGGACGCATCGAAAGTTCGCGCATCGGACCGGTGTGACCCGGCGAGCGCACGCCAGGAGTTGTCTGCATACCCATTCAACGAGCCCACAACGGGGACTATTCCACCGGACGCTCAATTCGCGTATGGGTTGCGTCACCCAGACTCAAGCCTGAACGTGCTGACCCGCGAGAGGCGAACCCGACGAAGAAGAATCATCGCGCTCATCCTCATCGCTGCCGGCGACCGGAGTCCCGCGCATGAGGCGCACACCCTCGACGATGTAGCCGACGCCGGAGTAGACCGTCAGCGCCAGGGCGACGCCCGCGAGCGCCTGGCCCAAGCGAATCATGAGAACAACCCACCACTGGTGACTCGGCTCCATCGCAAAGAAATGCTCCCACGGGATGAGCAGGGTGCCCAGCGCCATGATCTGCATGAAGGTCTTGAGCTTGCCGGCATTGTTCGCGGAGACGACAACGCCGCGACGCAGGAAGAATCCGCGCATCGCGGTGATACCCAGCTCGCGCACGGCAATCAGGGCCGTCACCCACCAGGGCAGGTAGCCCAGCCACGACAGGACCGCGAAGCCGCACAACGTCAGCGCCTTGTCCGCGATCGGGTCGACGATACGCCCGAAGTCGGTGATCTGGTTCCACGAGCGCGCGAGCTGACCGTCGAAGCGATCCGTGATCGCCGCGACCGCAAACACGATGAAGGCCACCCAGCGGGGGGCCCACGCGTTCTGCAGGGCGAGAATGACGAAGATGGGCACCAGCACCAGACGCGCCATGGTCAGCGCGTTCGGCAGGTTCACAACGGGGATTTTGCTGTCCCGTTGCACGCGCGACACGTTATCTGTCATGGCTGGTCCCTCTCTCTCAGCGGCCGGTCAGCTGCCAAGCGTCCTCGTCTTCTTCCGGCTCTTCGTCTACCCAGTCGGGCGAGGAGCCACCAAAGTTATGTCCAGAGTACGGGTCCACCCCGGCCTCGCGCGAATCGCCCGCGTGTCCCGTTCCCGATTCGTAACCGGAGGTGGGCGCGGGGCCCCCCTCGGCCGAGGCTTGCTGACCCGCCGCTCCGCTTGCGA
>NZ_ALIY01000088.1:0-18165 GCF_000283035.1 Actinomyces sp. ICM58 | reverse complement strand
TGTCGGCCTCCGCGGCGGCGGCCAGGGCCAGCAGCTCGCCCTCGGTGACGCCGACAGTTGCCGCGACACCGGTGACCGCGTGCGCGCCCTCGGTCAGGGTGCCGGTTTTATCGAAGAGCACCACGTCGATGGTGCGCATCCGCTCGAGCGCCATCCGGTCCTTGATGAGCACCCCGGATTTCGCGGCCCGCTCGGTGGAGATCGCAATGACCAGCGGAATCGCCAGGCCCAGGGCGTGCGGGCAGGCGATGACCAGCACCGTGACCGTGCGCACCACGGCATCGTCCGGGCTGCCGATGGCGGTCCACACCACCGCGGTGATCAGAGCAGAGATCAGCGCGAACCAGAACAACAACGCCGCCGCCCGATCCGCCAGGGCCTGAGCCCGGGAGGAGGACTCCTGTGCGTCGGCAACCATGCGTTGGATCCCGGCCAAGGCGGTGTTCCCGCCGGTAGCCTCCACCCGGACGCGGACGGTGTTGTCGGTGGCCACGGTACCGGCGACCACCCTGTCACCGGTGTCGCGGAAGACGGGACGGGATTCGCCGGTGATCATCGCCTCATCGAATTCGGCGGCTCCGTCGAGGATGGTTCCGTCGGCCGGCACCCGGGCACCGGCCCTCACCAGCACGACGTCGCCGACGACCAGCTCGGAGATGTCCACGGTGCGGGTGGTCCCATCGATGACTTTCTCGGCCTCATCCGGCAACAGGGCAGCCAGCGCGTCAAGCGCGGAGGACGCACCCCCGAGAGCGCGCATCTCCAGCCAGTGGCCCAGCAGCATGATGGTCACCAGCAGGGCCAGCTCCCACCAGAAGTCCAGGTCAAAACCGCCCAGCCCCAGAGTGGTGACCCAGGAGGCGACAAACGCCACGGTGATGGCCATGGCAATCAGGAGCATCATCCCGGGTTGGCGGGATTTCACTTCCTTCCATCCGCCCTTGAGGAAAGGTGTTCCGCCGTAGACGAAGATGATCGTGTCCAGTACCGGGGGAACCCAGGTGGATCCGGGGAATGCCGGGAGGGGGTAGCCGAGCAGGTGGGCGACCATGGGGCTGAAAATAACGACGGGAATGGACAGTATCAGTGACCACCAGAAGCGTTCCCGAAACATTGCGGTGCTGTGCCCGGCGTGTTCGCCGTGACCATGAACCTGGTGGTCTTCGTCCAGGACGGAGTGCGGGTGACCGTGGTGCATCGCCTGGCCGTGGGTGTCGGCATCTGCGTGGTGTTCGTGGCTGGCATGATCCGGGTGGTGGGTGTGGTCTGTTTCCGGAGCGGGGTGATCACCATGGTGATCACCGGAATGGTGGGGAGTGCTCATGACGTTCCTTTCGCTCAACCCGGTCGGGGTCGAGATGATGGGTGAAATCGATCAGGATAAGATGGTGTAGATGATACCCCTAGGGGGTATGGGTGTCAAGGGGGTGTCGTCAACGAGCGCTGTGGGGGTGGCGACACGCATCCCCCAATGCGGCGCGCCCAGCCCCGGCCCGCCGTAGGGTGGGGGGAGCACACAGGTAAGGAGGGGACATGAAGCGACGCCCGCGTCGGCGCTACCGCGCGATCCGCCGCGTCCCCCAGGCCTACCCCGGCTTCTACCTGCGCCTCAAAGTCGCCCCCATCGTCCCCGCCCTTGCCGCAACCGTCGCCGTCGGCGCCCTCGCCGAAATCCCCGCGCTACCCGAGGATGTGCGTGCTCGCGCGCGTTCCCTCTCCGACGACATGGGCACCGTGATCAGCGAACAATCGCAGCGCATCTTCTTCGATACCCCGGGCCTCGACACGCTCCTCATTCGCTCCCTCTCACACGTCGCGCGGCGCACCGCGACCGTGGGACGCGCGTGGGCGCGAGCGGTCGTGGCCATCGGCGCGGATAGGGACGGGCGCATGTCCCGCATGCTGCCCCTCATCCCCAGGCGCGGGTACGACGCCCTCATGACCGGAATGCTGACGATCGGCACCGCCGTGGGTGCCCTGCGCGGCGGCGCAGTCCACGTCGCCCTCCTGCGCGACTCCGATGCCGACCCGGCCTTCCAGGACCCGCTGCCCGGCCACCCCGAGGCGCAGATCCGCCGCGTCGACGCGCCCGCGGTCCTGTCCGACATGTGCGCCGACATCGACGAGCTCTACTGGTCGCGCACGATCGGCCCCGCCGTCAAGATCACCCGCGTCGGCGAGGGCGAGGCGCGCCGCTGGCTCCTTTCCCTGGTCGGCACCGAGTCCATGACCTGGCGCTCCACGAACAACCCCGCCGACGTGGAGACGAACATTCGCCTCATGCTCGGCCTGGAGGCCTCGATGAGCGTCGGCGTCGTGCGTGCGATCCACGCCGCCATGGAACGCGACGGAGTGCCCGCCGACCGGTGGGCGCGCGAGCCCGTCCTCATCTGCGGCCACTCCCAGGGCGGAATCGTCGCCGCCGCCCTCGCCTCGGTCCCACCGCACGAGGCCGGGGTGAACGTCGCGGGCATCCTGTCCACGGGCGGCCCGAATCGCCGCATCCGCGTGCGCCCCGACGTCGTGACCGTGGCCGTCTACCACGACCAGGACGTCATGCCGAGCCTCGACGGCTCGCCCGACCGCGCCCCCGACCGGCGCGTCACCGTCGGACGTAGCCTCGTGAGGCCTCGTACCCGCCCCCTCTACTACGCGCACTCCTCCTCGACGTATACGGAGACTGTGCGCCTCCTCGAGCGCAAGGTGCGCGTGGCCCCGTGGGGGCGGCTGGCCTCGTCGATGGCGGCCCTGCAGGATTTCCTGCCCACCCCGGGCGAGGACACCCGCGTCATGCACTACGAGATCTGGCAGGACATCCTGACCCCCTCCGCCGAGGGCACGTGGGACACGGTCGCCGCGCTCGAACGCGCCAGCGCCTACGAGCCCGCCACCTACCCCATCGACTACGCGGCCGAGGCGCCCAGGCTTCCTCGCGTCGCACGCCCCAAGCGCCGCCGCCCGTCGGTGCTCGGCACCCTGTCAGCGCTCGTTCCCTTCAGAAAGGACAGGTCATGAACGACCCACACGCCCCCCTGCGCGAGGTGCGCCGCTGGATGCGCGTCTCGACCCCCGTCAACAAGGCGGCCTCCTCGGGCCTGCGCGGCCGTCTCCCGCAGATCGCCGGGCCGCTCATGATCGGCGCGCTCGGCGTGGGTGCCCTGGGCGCCGGGATCGCGTGGCGTGCCCTGTCCTCGACGCGCGGAACCGGACGCACCCAGCGCTTCGTCGACCTCGCCACCGCCGCGCTCGACTCGCGCTTCCCGGAGAGGGTCACGGACGAGGCCGGGGCTGGTGTCAATGACGCTGGTTCCGGTCAGCACCGCGTCGTCAACGTGGAGGTCGGCGAGGGATTCGGGCGCCCTTCCCTCGTGTCCATCGACGTGGTCCTGCCCGCCCAGGATGCGCTGACCGACCCCGTGACGGCGACGTTGGCGCTCGACGAGATCACCCGCGCGACGTGGAACAATCCCGAAATGGTTCCCGTGAGCGTGCGCGCCCGAGTCCTCGTCGCGCGCACGGACGACGGCGACGCGGACTCCCTGGCGGCGCCGGGCGCCCAGACCGACGCGGTCGTCGACATGACCGCGCTCGGCTTCGAGGACGAGATCGCCCGCCCCGACGAGCTTTACAACCGCTACGGCGCGCCCGAGGGCGACCCCGCCTGGAGGCCGTGACCGGAGCGTGAGTCCGGGCCTCGTTTCCTGGTTGGAATGGGGTGTTCCACCCCTTGGGGGTGCTCTTGTTCGTGTTGTGACCGTTTGGTAGTGTCTGGCTTAACAGCACCGAAGTGACGTCGAAGGAGCATCATGGCTGGCGATCTTGTTATCGAAGAGGGGGACCTCGAAGTCCTGCGCGACCGAACGAGAGATCTGTCCAGCAGACTGCAGTCGGTGACCGTCGCGACGGCGGGCGACTACATCTCCTCTGCAGTCGGGGGAAGCCCGCTCGCAGGCCAGGGGCGCAGCGCGGGCGAAACGATTGACGAGGCAGTCATTGCACTGACGCGCGACCTGGACGATTTCTCCCAGTCCGTGAACGACTCGATCAACGCCTATAACGCAACCGACAATAAAGCTGCGGTGAGCTTCCAACAGACCGCCCACGGCGGCCCGGCGATGACGATGGACGACCTGCGGCGTATGAGGGAGGAACAGTAGTGGCAACCTGGGCGGACATTCAGAGCTGGGAGCTCAGCTACGTGGAGGAGGCCGAGGACCTCATCGAGGCCGAGGTGCGCGAGGCGCGCGAGATCATCGCCGACCTCGAGCACGCCGCGAAAGACATCCGATCTCAGGGCGAGGCGCCCGACCGGATGCGCCAGCGACTCTCCGAGATCCAGGACAAGCTGGACTCGCGCCTCAACGAACTCACCGAATACGCGCTGGCAACCGCAGAGCTGCACGGGTACGTGAGCCGGGTTGCGGCAAAGCGGAAGTCCGCGTGGGAGGTTGCGGCAGAAGTTGGGTATGACATTCCGGAGAGTGGTGTTGTTCAACCGTCAGCGCCTGAAACGAGGTTTGAGCCGGTAGCGAGTAAGTTTGCTGAGCTACGCGATTGTGTTGACGATGCAGTGCGAATTGCGACGGAAGCCGAGGAAACGGTGGGGCCACGCTATCAGGCGTTGGCCGACGGCCAGTATGTCCTGGCCGAGGGGCGCCACTCGGAGTCCGCGGGCCTGGCAAACGACGCCGACCCCTCGTGGACCCCCGAGGAGGTCTCCGTGTGGTGGGCGCTCCTGTCGGAGTCCGAGCGCGAGGCGCTCATCAACAAGGATCCCGAAAAGTACGGCAATCTCAACGGTATCGACATGGCCTCGCGAGCAAAGGCGAACGATCTCGTGTTGAACGGGCGCATTGACGCCGCGGGACATCGTATCCCGGGGACGGGCCTGCTTGAGAAAGCCCAGAAGGAGTACGATGAAGCGAAAGCTGCATATGAGAGGGATAAGGATTCATTCTGGGGTAGGCAGTACAGTGATGATGAAGCACTTGAACGCTATCGCAACGCAGAAAATAAACTGAATGATCTCTTAGCTATCAAAAAAGCCCTTGATGGTAATTCAGATATCTCACTTATTGCTCTTGAGTTTGGTGAACGTGGAGAAAACGTGCGTGCGGCACTCGCTATTGGAGATGTCGATAACGCGAAGCATGTGACAACACTTGTCCCGGGTATGACTACGAGTTGTCGTAGGAGCACAGACCTCAACTTGGGGTATGCGCGTAACATGATCGAAGCAGCGGAGGATGCGGGCGGGGCAGAAAAAGGAAGTGTCGCAGCGGTTGCGTGGATGGGCTACGAAGCGCCTCCGCATCCTGAAGAATTGGACTTTTCTGTTGCGTCGACACACAAAGCGGAGGTGGGAGGTCAGAAGCTGAACGGCTTCCTGACTGGAATCCACTCGTGGCGCTCAGAGCGGGGGATGGACGTGCATCAAAGCGCGATTACGCATTCCTACGGGTCCACGACAGGAGGCTTCGCGATGCGTGATATCGGAGAAGGCGTCGTCGATGACTTCGTGTACACGGGTTCCCCGGGCTCAGCGGTGCATTCTGTTGGGACGCTGGGGGTAGACCCCGACCACACGTGGGTGTCAGCGATTCCGCTACACGATGATGTACAGGGAATGGGGCCCGATTGGACCTTCGGCCGTGACCCCAAGGAGCTGGAAGGGATCGGGCATCTCTCGGGTGACGCGACTGGGGGAGACGGATATAACTCAGATCCAAACGCCGGCACATTTGCGAACCACTCCGCTTATTTCTATAGGGCGAAAGAGGGGCAGCATAACTACTCCCTTGAAGACATCGGTAAGGTCATCGCGGATACGAAGGAGAGGTAATGAATCGGAAACAGCTGGCCGCGCTGATGAGTTCTGCCTGCGTCTCTCTGGTTCTGGCGGCGTGTATTCCGAGCCCACCGGATGATGCTGAACTGTATTTTGGACGCGGCAGCGGGAGCATACCTATCTCCGAGGGACAGACGACGGAGGTTCACATCAGGGATACCCTGCCCCGGTATCTTGGTATCATCGAGGAGGTCGTCGTCGAGTCCGGTGGTGTGCTAGGAGTCGGCGGCAAGAACCGAGTCGACGGTTGCTTGACGACGGACACGACCGATATAGATATCCATTGGGATTCGATGGTTATTCCTGCGATCGACTATGAGGATTTGCGTCGGATGGTTGTCGAGGGGGCACAGCGTAACGGCTTCGGCTATTCGTGGGATCCGGTACGCAGAGATAAACTCAACTCTCGCACTGTTGCTGTCGGGGATGGCTATGGGAATAGTCTGGTTTTCTATCATCACGAGGCTCAGAACCGCATTGTCATTAGTTTGTATTCGGGGTGTATGCTCCCGTCGCAGCCTCTCGATCCGGACGTCCCACTCTCGTCCTATCCGCTGCCTAGCCCCGAAGAGATGTTTCCGAATCTGACAATCGTGCAGGCCTTTGACGATAACGGCGGTGAGAATCCTGAGTTACGATCGCAGTCGGGGGTTCAGTCCGGAGTGCAGACGGGGGAATGAACATGACAAAGAAATGGACCCCAGTACGCGTGGGTGCGTGGTGCGTCGTGGTGGTGGCCGTGTTGGGTGGGTGTCATGCAGCAAAGTCGCGCGATGCTGAGCTCGTTCCCTTTCCTCAGCGTGTGAGCATTGAGGAGTACACGAGCCGTCAGCTGCTGGAGATATCGAGTATGGCTGTGCAGGTGGCCGCCGAGACCGGTGGTGAGCTGACGGTGATGGGCTTGCCGTATGTACAGGTGTGTGGCAGTGGTGATACCCAGGGGTATCGCCTGGTTGGCTACACCACGGTGGCTCCGTCGATGTCCTTTGAGCGGCTCGAGAAACTGGTGACAGAAAACAAGCCCGATTGGGCGGTGACCGTGCAGGTTGACAAGCAAATCGATAGGGATGCTACTCGGGGTATTCAGCTGATCGACAACTATGGTGGCATGGCCGAGTTCAAGTTTTCGGAGGACTCTATTGCCGTGAGGTCGCGTTCTGCGTGTTTGCCGACGGATAAGCCCCTGGATGATCCCGGTCAGTTCGTTCTGCCGTCGGTTGAGGAGGCGTTCCCGGGCGTGCATGTGACGGTCAGTGACAATACGGATCCGGACCTGCATCCAGTCCCCACGCTCACCCCGGGTGCTTATGCCACCCCCCAGTCCGGCGCCCAGAGCGGTGCCCAGTCGGGCTCGTAACCCCCGCCCCGGCCTCGTCGAGGAGGCGAAGAAACGGCAAAGGCGGCGAGGCGCGAACCCGCGCACCCGCCGCCCCAACCGCTAGAGCTCAGGCCTCCCAGCGCGCCAGGCGCTCGGACAGGCCGATGTAGGTCGCGGGGGTCAGCGCCAGGAGGCGCTCCTCCACCTCGGTGGGCAGACCCAGGCCCGCGATGAACTCACGCATGTCTTCCGCGCCCACCTCGTGGCCGCGCGTCAGCTCCTTGAGACGCTCGTAAGGGTTCGCCATGCCGGTCGCGCCCGCGATCGCGGCGGCGCGCATCGCCTGCTGGACGGCCTCGCCGAGCACCGCCCAATTCGCATCCAAATCGCGGGCCATACGAGCCGCGTTGATCTCGATGCCATCCAGGCCGCGCACCAGGTTGTCGTAGGCCAGCACCGCGTGGCCGAACGCGACGCCCACGTTGCGCTGCGTCGTCGAATCCGTCAGGTCGCGCTGCATGCGGCTGGTCACCAGCGTCGACGCCAGCGAATCCAACAGCGCGTTCGACACCTCCAGGTTCGCCTCCGCGTTCTCGAAGCGGATCGGGTTGACCTTGTGCGGCATCGTCGACGAACCCGTCGACCCCTGCGCCGCCAGGTTCTGGTGGAAGTAATCCATCGAAATGTAGGTCCACGCGTCCGTCGCCAGGTTGTGGGCGATACGGCCCGCGCGCGCCACGTCCGCGTACAGCTCCGCCTGCCAGTCGTGCGACTCGATCTGCGTCGTCAGCGGGTTCCACGTCAGGCCCAGGCCCTCCACGAAAGAGCGAGCCAACGTCGGCCAATCCGCGCCCGGCACCGACACGACGTGCGCGGCCCACGTGCCCGTCGCGCCGTTGATCTTGCCCAGGTACTGAGTGGCCTCGACGCGCTTGATCTGGCGCGACAGGCGGTGCGCGAACACCGCCATCTCCTTGCCGACCGTCACCGGCGTCGCCGGCTGTCCGTGCGTGTGCGCCAGCATCGGGACGGCCGCCCCGGCCTCGGCCAAGCCGCGCAGGCGATCCAGGAGCGCGCGGATCGACGGCAGCCACACCTGCTCTGTCGCCGCCTTAATCGTCAGCGCGTAAGCCAGGTTGTTGATGTCCTCGGAGGTGCAGAAGATGTGGACGACCTCGCGCAGCGAGGGCAGGGACGTGCCCTCGCCCAGAACGGAGGAGGCCGCCTCCAGGTATTCGCCGATCAGGTATTCGACGGCCTTGACGTCGTGGCGGGTGACGGCCTCGAACTCGCCCAGGCGCTTGATGTGCTCGGCTCCGAAATCGCGGGGCAGCGCGCGCAGATAGTCGCGCTCCGCGTCCGTCAGCGTGGGCGCGCCCGGCAGGACCGAGTTGTCGAGCAGGAAAATCAGCCACTCGATCTCGACGTGCACGCGCGCGCGATTCAGGCCCGCCTCGGACAGGTAGTTCGCCAGCGGCGCGGCGACCGCGCGGTAGCGCCCGTCCAGCGGGCTGAGCGGCTCACCCCCGCCCGCCAAGTCCGAATAGCCGTGGGCAGTGGAGAACAGTGTCATCGTGTCGCTCATACCCCCTATCTTCCCAGAACGGTGGGCCTTCGGGACGCTGAGTCCGCGCGGCGGTTCGTGGCGTGGGTAACGCACGAGGCCGGGGCCGGGTTAGGGGTTCAGTCGGTACGATTGCAGGTCCGCAGGCGAAATTGCATCCGCTGGGACGAGTTCATAGTGTTCCTCACGCCTGACCCGAAGCTCACCGTCCTGGAGTGCGAGTTCAAACAACGCAATCAATCCGTCATCCGCAAACTGCGCAGCAATCGGGCGAGCGATCATGGATGGCCACCTGTCAGCGCACACCGCGAGGTCTTGTTCCGCCTGTGTCACGCCAATTTCATCCTTGCCTCCCTTTGCCTGGACCGGCAAAATGTACTGTCTGCCGCCGCCGTCGACGCCAACATAGATCTCATCAATTTCTACTTGCCCAATACCCGTTGCTGTTGTGCGTAAGTGGTTTTGGAGGGAGTAGGTGGTGATACCCAAGAAGATATCAATGAGACGGTTGTAACGAACCAGGGCGAGCAGTGCCTGCTCATCACCGAGTGCAGAGGAGCGAATAATCTGAGGAGTCGCGTCCGGAATCTTGATGCGGGCGAGAGAAAGATTCGGAATGATTCGAACCTGTTGTTTTACGAGCTCGAACTGGTACTCAGCTCGTCCTTTTCCACGAATAATCCACTGCATGCCCTCCGGTGCTACCGTGCGTATGCTCTCAGGGAGTGTTCGGCGATAGCGGAAAGCATAGACGAGATCTCCGAGGTTTTTGGGTGCTCGAACATCGAGTTCTTTCGCTGCCTCAAGGAGCTCCTCTCTCCTCCAAATAGATGTTGTGCCGTCGTGAAAATGTTTGAAAAAGATCCTTTCCAAGATGAGTGAATACAGATCTGATGAGGCTTCTTTGACCATCAGCTATTTCCTATCGCGTTGAGGGATGACACGTTCTTTGATCCCGTAGTACTTTTCTGCTTCGCTGGCGTTCATAGACAATAGTTGGGGGGCGCCCAAGTCGATGATCCCGCCACGCGTGGGGGTGACATTGTCCGCCTGTAGGAGGGCAGCGCCTAGGGCGCGTCCAAGCCGTGCAGGCACCGAATTGCCGATCTCGCGGAAACCATTCCACTTCGTGACGTGGAACCGGAACCAGTCGGGATATCCGTGAAGACGTGCCGCTTCTCGGACAGTGATGACGCGAGGGTACGTCGGATGAATCGGCCGAGGTGCGGTGAAAGCCCCACGATCAGACGCAGTTCCTGCGCGCAGCGTGTTGCAGATTCCCTCGGGGTTTAGCCGAAGGAAACGTGAGACGGGCTCAACATCACCCGGTGTCGTCGCATTGAAACGTTCAATTGATGTGCTTGTGTGGTTCGTCCGATTCGATGAGGTCAACACGGAATGGTCAAAGCGGCGAGGGTGCGAGTAATCGTCCGCAGCAGTTGTTATGCCGCGCAGCTCTGCCGCGTAGTCCGAAGGTGTGTTGTAAACAACGTCGGACGTGGTGTCTCCTTCGAGGAGCTCGTTGATCGAGTGAGCGTCGGGAATATCCGAGAGCGCGTCATTGACGGAGGGGCCAAAGGGCAGCACAGGATCGCTCGGGAGAGGCTTGTTCCGAATAGGTCGAGGTGTGAAAAGCGGTTCTGGATAGTGCGGTAGAGGCACGTCCTCGCGGGCGCCCAAAAGGATGAGGCGCTTACGTGATTGTGGCGTACCGTAGTCCGCTGCCTGCAAAACGCGATAAGGGGTGAGTACCTGATACCCCCCATCAGACAGAAGGTCGATAACTTCTGTGAGCAGGTGACGGTGCTTGCCGACAGTCAGACCCGCGACGTTTTCCATGAGGAAATGACGGGGCTGCAGTTCGAGAACCAAACGTACATATTCTTTCAACAGTGCGTTTCGAGGATCATCGATAGCGCGGCGGCCAATGAGGGATATCCCTTGGCATGGCGGGCCGCCGGCAACCAGAGCAATCTCCCTGTCTCCGATCTCGGATTTGATGCGAATCTCAGCGCCGGTGATGCCTGTAACATCTCGCGCAAAGGTCTTTCCGTACGGGAAGTTGTACTCGTGGACCGCTGCGTGAATGGGATCATACTCGACTGCGGCCGCGATTTCGTATCCGGCTTGTTCGAGGCCGAGAGATAGTCCTCCTGCTCCTGCAAAAAGGTCTACGGCGAGCGGTCGTGTGTAGTCGAGTGGCATGCATCGATGCTACAACGGTGCACCTTCATCAGTGGTTCACCTCGATAGAGAGTTGTTCACGTTCGCTAACGGGGGAGTGCCCGATACCGTCCGGGGGGCGACTTCGCTTTATCCACAGACCAACGCGGGCGGCGTCTATCCACAGGGGGTAGTTCGTGTCGCCCGCTATCCACAGGGCTGTCCGTGCGGGTAGAACCAGCCACGGCCTCGCGCGTAGCGTCTTGATTGTCACGACAACGCTTCCAACGAAGGGAGTCCCCATGCTCATCGATGCGCTCGGGCCCGCCGGGCCCCTCAACTCCGCCCACGGCCTCGTCGACGACCTGCGCGCAGTGCTCGCGGATGCCTCGTGCCCCCAGTGGATGGGGACGGCAGGAGATGGATACCGGGCCAGGCGCGACGAGGCCGTCGCCCAGGCCCACACGGTCCTCGAGGAGATCTCGCAGGCCCTGGACCTGGTCCCCTCATTCGAATCGGAATGCGCCAAGACGCTGGCTGCCGCACAGCGTGCCATGTCGACCTCATGCAAGGTCAGCATCGACATGGCCCTGTCGGGGAGATGGTGACCGTGTCCTTCGATCCCCATCGCGACGTGTCCGTCGTCTCTGGCCCCTTCAGCGTCGACGTCAACGAGCTGTGCGCCGAACACACGATACTGACATACAAAAAGCTGTTGATCATCCAACCCGCCCGGGGCGCCCTCACCACGGCCCTATGGGAGGCGGAGGCAGCCACTCCCGCCAACCCGCTGGCCGGTACAGCCCTCGTCGACGCGATCCACGGGGCGCTGGCCGCGCTGGACACCCTCGAATCCCGCATCGACGAGCTGCTGTGGAAGCTCCAGGACGCATCCCTGACCTACGGGGACGCGGAGGCGGGAGCGTCGCTGTGGGAGGCCGTCCCCGGCAGCCCGATGGGACCGCAACTCACCCCGATCGGCATGGCCAGGTTCTATGCCACGGGAGGCCTCGCGGGCGCGGTGTCGAGCGCCCTCTTTCATGGGCAGCAGGACGCGGCACATGACCTGGGACTTCCCTGGCTGCCAACGGTACTCAACCCTTCCGCGGCATCGTTCGTGGGAAACAGGGACCTGATCAACACTGGTATCGACGGCCTCCTGTTCTACGTGCACAAGGACGACATGTCGGGCGCCCGCTTCCAGCGCGACCTCGGCCGATTCGCCCTGGACGTCAACTCGGTACCCGTATTCAGGGACGTTGCACGTGGCCTGTCATCCTTCGGCTTCGGCGTCAGCCAGGACCTCAACTCCACATCGACGGCCTCGGCTTCAGGCGTAGCAGCACTCGCCGCCGCGTGGTGGACCGGTTGTCGGCGGGAGAACGGCGCGAGCTACGGGGTCGTGGTCAAGTCAGCCAGCGGAGACATGCGCGTCCACTACGGCGGAATCGGCCTGAAGAAATGGCCAGGTGAGCTTCGGCAGCGAACGGCTGAGACGCAGGAGTCGATGCCGGATGCGGCACCCGACACCCACTACGAGGGGGCACCGACCAGCGCCGACCTCATCGAGCACATCGTCGACATGCACGGTGGCGACGCCAACAACGGCGAGATCGCCATCGAGGAGCACGTCACGACGGGGGAGGACGGGACGCAGACGCGCTCGTGGACCGTCGACATCCGCGGCACGCAGTCCTTCACAGTGGGCACGGATGGGCCGCAGGACATGCTCACCAACCTCCAGGGCGTCGGCGGCATGAACTCCGACCAGTTCTATGCCATCCAGGAGGCGATGAAGGACGCGGGCATCGCACCCGGTGAAGCCGTCGAATTCGCCGGGCATTCCCAAGGAGGCATCATGGCCGCCCAACTGGCCGCCGACCCGGACGTGCGCTCCCGCTACAACGTCGTCTCCGTCGTCACCGCCGGATCCCCGACAGCCACCATCGCCCCGACCGACGTCCCCGTTCTCTCCTACGAAAACTCTGGCGACATCGTCCCCGGCCTCGACGGCTACGCCACGCAAGGAGACAACGTCACCACTGTCATGTTCCACGACTACCAGGCCACCTGCGATGGGACCGACCCCGTCCCCTGCTCACACTCCGCCCCCGTCTACGTCGAAGAGATCCGCAGCTCCCTGAACGCCGCCAAGGCCTCGACTGACCCGGGCCTCGGGGCGCTCGCGGCCGCCGAGGCCCGCCGCACCCAGGCGCTCGGGCTGACCGAACGCACACAAACCACCGTCCACCACTACCAAACGAGGCGCATCACCGACAAGTGATGCGCCCCGAAGAGGAGGGAGGTTCGACCTAGTCGCGCTTGTCTTTCTTGTCGTGCAGCACGCCCGACACGAGGGAGGCAACCACCGACGTGATGACGGCGCCCGCCAGGCATGACCAGAAGCCGCCCGTCGTCATGGGAATGCCCAGCGATGTGGACAGCCACCCCGTCAGCGCGAAGAGCAGCGAGTTCGTCACCAGGGCAAACAGGCCGAAGGTCAGGAGGTATAGGGGGAAAGCCAGCGTCTTGACGACGGGCTTAATGATCGAGTTGACCAGCGTGAACACGAAAGCGATGACGGCGAGGGCAATCACGGTTCCTGATGCCGTCGTCGACGTGACGGAGATCGACGGGACCAGGAGCGTCGTAACCCACAGTCCGGCCATCGTGGCAACGAGTCGAGCAATGAAATCCATTTGTTCATTCTTGCGCACTGGGACGTTGCTTGCACGGCGCACCCCCATGGGCTAGGACTACACACATGAGCAACCTGCGCTTCCGGCCCGCCGTCCTCTCCCTGCCCCGCTACAAGCCCAGCAAGTCAGCGCCCGACGCCGTCAAAATCTCGTCCAACGAAATGCCGACCCCGCCCAGCCCCGCCGTCCTGGAGGCGATTGCCCGCGAGCTCGACACAATCAACCGGTACCCCGACCTGACGGCCGCGCCCCTGCGCGAGGCGCTCGGACAGCGCTTCGGGGTCGGCGCCGACCAGGTGTGCGTCGGCACCGGCTCCTCGGCAATCCTCGTGGCCGCGCTGTCCGCCGTCTGCCAACCCGGCACCCAGGTCGTCTACCCGTGGCGTTCCTTCGAGTCCTACCCGATCGCCGTTCCGACCGTGGGCGCCGACCCCGTGCCCGTGGAGCTCCTCCCTGACGGCAGCCACGACCTCGCCGCGATGCGCGAAGCGATCACGCCCGACACCGTCGCCGTCATCCTCTGCTCTCCGAACAACCCGACCGGCCCGGCCCTCACCTACGAGGAGATCGCCTCCTTCGTGGCGGACGCCCCCGACGACGTCATGATCATCGTCGACGAGGCCTACATCGACTTCGCGACCAAGCCCGGCGTGCGCAGCGCGGTTCCCCTCATCGATGAGCACCCCAACGTCGTCGTCATGCGCACCTTCTCCAAGGCCCATGCGCTGGCCGGCGTGCGCGTCGGCTACGCCATCGCAGACCCCGAGGTGATCGGCGCCATTCAGTCCCTCCTCGTGCCCTTTGGCGTCAACTCCCTCGCGCTGGCCGCGGCCCGCGCCTCCCTCGCGGACGCCGAGGCTGTCCAGCGCGCGGTCGCAGAGATCGTCGCCGAACGCGAGCGCATCGTCCCCGCCCTTCGCGAGCTCGGATACGACATCCCGGACACCCAGTCGAACTTCTACCTGCTGCGCGGGAGCGTCTACGGCCTCGTCGATGCCTGCGCCCGCGTCGGCCTCATCGTGCGCCCGTTCCGCGAAGGCGTGCGCGTGTCCGTGGGCTCGCGCGAACAAAACGACCGGTTCCTATCCGTGGCCGCCGACTTCGCGCGCGCCGAGGGCATCGGCGCGTAGGGGCGTGTGCGAATGGGCACGCCCAACGAATCGGACGTGCCCATGGCCACCCACCGAAACGCGGTGATTACGGGATCAGCAGCGAGACGATCAGGAGAAGCGACCAGCCGAGCTCGCTATAGCCGACGAGCTTGGGCGAGAGCGGCCGCGCCCGCTTCCGACTGATCGTCGGCATCACCCACGCGCGAACCGTCAGGAACGCCCACATGATGACAGGCCAGATCGCCAGCGCGCCGAACCACCACGCCACGGCCGCGCCGAGCGTGAACGCCGCGTGCAGCAGCGTCGAACCCACCGCCCAGCGCGGGTCCTTCCGGCCTCGGATCATCGAACGCACCAGCGGAACCGTGCCGATGTAATGCAGACCGAACGCCGCGCACGTCGCCCACGCGTGAATCGACACCGCGGCCGGAGAACCATCCGCGGTCGCCAGCGAAAAAGCGACGGGTCCCATGATGGAGCTCGCCAGGATCGAGGCAGCTCGGGCGCCCAGGGAACGCTCACGCCCCTGCCACACCAGGTAGATCGCGGACGAGGCCAGCGGCGCGAAGGCGATGGCCCACCACAGCAGCTGGGGACGCATCGCGAGCAGCGTGATGCCGGGAACGGCCGCGAGGACGCCGTAGGTGATGATCGCGGGCACGATGCGGCTGCGGCGCTTCGCTGGGGTCTTGACCCACAGGCACACGGCCGAGAACATCTGGAACGCCATCGCCCACGCGAGGAACATGAGGATGACCAGCCACGAGAAGGTGAAGGATAGCGCCCAGCCGAGCAGTGGTGGCAAGGCCATCATCGTCCATGCGCCGTGCTGGTCGGAGAGCCAGCCGTTGCGGGCAAGCTCGCGCATGCGGGGGTTCTTAGGGTGACGCGGCTTCGGGCGCCCCTGGGGTCGCCCCGGCGTGCGGTCGGGTCCTCCACCCGTGGGGCGTTGGGATGCGTTCCGAGTCTGCAGCGCTGCACTGTGCATAGCCTTAGCTTAGTGAAGTAGTCCTGTGAGGCTCAATACTGAGCTGATCACAACGTGAGATGCGGAAGGGAAGAATTCAACGATCGGTGAAACATGGGGGCATGTCCACATCAGACGCAGTTACAACTCAATCTCCGACTCTGTCCTCAGAGGATCGCAGCGCTCGCATCGCCGTTACGGTTTTTCCGCTGCTGATTCTGGCGGCCTTCGCCATCGCGATGGTCACGCCCGCGACCTTTAAGCCGCTGGCCCCCGGCGTCAACTGGGCCCTCGGTGTCATCATGTTCGGCATGGGCCTGACCCTGACGCTGCCCGACTTCGGGCTCATCGTGAAGCGTCCGCTGCCCGTGCTCGTGGGTGTTGTCGCCCAGTACCTGATCATGCCCCTCGTCGGCTGGGCCCTGTGCTACGCGTTCCGCCTCCCCGACGCGGTCGCCGTCGGCGTCATCCTCGTCGGCTGCGCCCCCGGCGGTACGGCCTCGAACGTGATCTCCTATCTGGCAAAGGCGGACGTCGCCCTGTCGGTCACCATGACCTCGATCTCGACGCTGCTCGCACCCCTCATGACACCGCTGCTCACCGCCTGGCTGGTGGGTTCGCGCATGCCGGTTGACGGCGCGGCAATGGCCAAGAACATCCTGCTGATGGTCCTCGCCCCCGTCCTGGGCGGCTTCATCGTCCGCTTCCTCGCCGGCAAGTTCGTGGAGAAGATCCTGCCGCTTCTGCCCTGGATCTCCGTGCTGGGTATCTGCTACGTGCTGGTCGTCGTCGTGTCGGGCTCGGTCGACAAGATCCTCACGTCGGGCGCCCTCATCATCGCGGTGGTCATCTGTCACAACCTGCTGGGCTATCTGTTCGGCTACCTGGCCGGGCGCGTGGGACGCGGTTCCGACAAGGCTGCGCGCACGACCGCGATCGAGGTTGGCATGCAGAACTCGGCGCTCGCGGCGACCCTCGCGAAGACCCATTTCGCCGCCACCCCGGAGACCGCGCTCCCGGCAGCCGTGTTCTCGGTGTGGCACAACCTGTCCGGCGCGCTGCTGGCGATGTTCTTCCGCCGCTGGAAGAGCGGCGGCCGCGCCTGACGTCACGAGGCCATGGCCGACTCGGGTGCGTCTGCATCCGCACCGTCGGGGCCACTCGCGGCGTGACACAAGGGAGGGACGACCCATCGGGTCGTCCCTCCCACTGCGAGCTGACGGTGTCAGCGGTGACTCAGTTGCCGCCGTTGGGAAGACCGCACGTCGCCAGGAGCGCGTTCTGGTGCGTGTTCAGGTCCTCAGCGATCTGCGTGAATTCGACAGTCTTAGCGGGGTCCATCGAGGTGAGGGCATCAGCATGGTCAGCGAGGTTGCGCCAATCCGCAGCGACCTGGTCAACGGAGGGCTTGATCTCCGTGTTGGTGATCTTCTTGGAGGCGGCCTCGTAGGCTTCGGCGAGGGTAATGTAGGTGTCCTTGCTGGTGGGGTCCTGGCTGACTTTCAGCAGGGCGCTGCTGGACTCGTTCATTGCGCTCTTGAGTTGGTTGCAGGCGTCGGCCTTGGACTGGGCGCCACAGGCGGCCATGCCGAGGGGGAGAAGGGCGACGAGGGCGACTGCGGCGATGCGGCGCTTCATGGGGGGTACTCCTAGACGGTAGGTGATGGGTACCCGGTGAGTCTATCGTCTTTAGAACGTGAGCGGGAGGGACATGGGGTGATTCCACACACCGAAGGCTCACTGTCGCGCTGAGCGCCGGGGATTCGGCGGCCCGCGCTAAGGGTGCAGCGCCCACGGTGCAGCCCACCTCAACGAAAAACAATCGAGAAGGACCGTGATAGGTGAGGTAGTCTGTGATGTGCGCAACCTCTGGGCGCTGACCAGTGCCATGGGCGTCGGAGCTATGTGCTCAGTGATCGTTGATAGGCGGGACGCCTCAGGGAATGATCGGAGCAATGTCGCATGCAATTCGATTGACTGAATGTTCAAGCACGCCCAGAAACGTTGCAATTACAACGATACGAATCCAGGGTGTCCTCAAGCCTCGGGGGAATTGCATGCGAAATTGAGGTGGTTAGCCCATCGGCTGCGCACAAGTGCTGAAGGAATGATGAAAACGCGGAAGACTGGCCCCGCGTCACCCCGGCCGTGTACCCCGCGCCAGCCCGCACGCTGGGCATGTGGGGGTATTCATACCCTCACAATAAAACAACGACCTTCAATGTTAATTTTCCCGCACTAACAAGCCGAAAAGTCGCCACAAAACCAACACGTTTTGTCCTTTAGCTCACCTTCTGCGTGTCGGCGGTCGTCTCGCCGATTCCGCGTTTGTTCTTGTGATTGGGTGCGCTGCACCCGATCCGTAGGCATTACACCCCTTCTGTTCGGGTGCAGCGCCACATAACGGGTGCAGCGCCACATAACGGGTGCAGCGGCCCGTAACGGGTGCAGTGGCCCTCGCGCTGTTGTTTCGACCGTCGCTAGTCCTGCCCGC
>NZ_ALIY01000087.1:0-1944 GCF_000283035.1 Actinomyces sp. ICM58 | reverse complement strand
CTCGTCCCCCACGCCCACGCCCACGTCCTCCTCCCCCACGCCCGGGCCCACGCCAACGCCCGCGCCCACGCCATCAACGAGCCTGCCCCCGTGCAGCGGGCAGATAGTGACAATAGACGAAACCGGACAGTTCCAACCCTTTGGCAGCGGCCGCCCACCCTCCTACGTCCTCGCCGCAGTACGCATGGAGGACGGAATCATGAAAGCCAGCCTAAGCGGCGGATACTCCGCCAAAGACGTTCCCGACGGACACTTCACCACAACCCTGATTCAGGGCGAGCCCTTCTACGCCCCCCACGCTGGAACATTCACGCTACTCGACGGCGACCCAGCCCCCAGCGTGGACCTCCACGGATCCGCCACACTCTGCTTCGAAAAAGAATCCAGCGACCCCAGCACATCCTGAAACACCATGACAGCCACACGCACCATCACCACAACCGCCGCCGCCTGCGCGGGCCTGGCCCTGCTCCTCGGCGCCTGCGCGCCCATCACCCCCTTCGCGCGCCCCACACCCACGCCCACGGCCTCGTCCCCCACGCCAACCAACACACCGAGCGAGTCGAACGCCTGCACAGGCTACCTCCTGGCAATCGAGGAGACGTTCTACTTTAGCCCTCGCAACCGCAACACCTACCCGCAGTACTACTTCCTTATTGACTCCGAGCAATCCGAGGACACCCACGTGTATCTGGATGGCACGGTCCCCGACAGCATGCCGGAACTGAAGGAAGCAGCCGTCGACGCGGATCTCACAATCGGCCAACCTGTCGTCGCCCCAGGCGTCGGCACCTTCACGATCCTGAACGCAGTACCAGGCCCTGAGCAGTATGCAGGAGGAACCATAACGTTCTGCTTCGAACCCGACCCTAGCCTCGACGTCAACACCGACGAACTCGCCAAGTTCGACGCACGCTAACTCCTCCCCCAGACACCCCCTCCCAAGCAACCATCAGAAGAACAAGACCCACGGTGAACAATCGACGCACCCTCACCACAACCGTGGCCGCCTGCGCGGGCCTGGCCCTGCTCCTCGGCGCATGCACGCCCACCACCCCCATCGCGCGCCCCACACCCACACCCACGCCCACATCCTCCTCCCCCACGCCCGGGCCCACGCCAACGCCCGCACCGTCACCCACGAGGAGCACACCCATGCCAGAGTGCAACGGATGGATCACCACCGTCGACGAAACCGCGCAATTCGCCCCCGGAAAGAACCCGAACGAGCCGAAGTTCGTCATCTCCAAGGTCGGTATCGAAAACGGCGCCATGTACGCCGCGATCTCCGGCGGATGGCCCGACGGCTACCCCGGCTGGATCAAAGACCGCCTCTACGTCGGCGAGCCGAAGCACGTCCCAACCATCGGCACATTCACCCTCCTCGACATCACCACCGCACAGGCCGTCTACGGCCACGGCTCGGCCACCTTCTGCTTCGAACCCGACCCAGACTTCGAAGTCTCCAGCACGCACTAACCCATGACACACACGCTCCGCCAGCCCCTGTACACCGTCGCGGCAACTTGCGTCGGTCTGTCCCTGCTCCTCGGCGCCTGCGCGCCCATCACCCCCTTCGCGCGCCCCACACCCACGCCCACGTCCTCGTCCCCCACGCCCGGGCCCACACCCACGCACACGCCCACGCCGTCACCCACGAGGAGCACACCCATGCCAGAGTGCAACGGATACATCACCACCGTCGACGAAACCGCACAATTCGCCCCCGGAAAGAGACGGAGCGAGCCGACCTTCGTTATATCCGACGTTGGCATCGAAAACGGTGCCATGTACGCTTATATCATCGGCGGGTGGGCCGACGGCTACCCCGGCTGGATCGACGACAGCCTCTATGTCGGCGAGCCGAAGCACGTCCCAACCATCGGCACATTCACCCTCCTCGACATCACCACCGCACAAGCCGTCTACGGCCACGGCTCGGCC
>NZ_ALIY01000086.1:0-1808 GCF_000283035.1 Actinomyces sp. ICM58 | reverse complement strand
CCACGACGTGGGAAACGAGGCGGATGCCGGCGACCTGGTCGATGAGCGCCTCGGCCAGCGCGCCGAGGGCGACGCGCGCGGCGGTCTCGCGGGCGGAGGCGCGCTCGAGGACGGGGCGAGCCTCGGGCAGATTATAGGAGAGCATGCCGGGCAGGTCGGCGTGCCCCGGGCGAGGCCTCGTCAACGGGCGGTTCCGCGCGATCTCGCGCTCGTCCCCGGTACCGGCATCAATGAGAAGAGCCGAGGGATCCACGGGGTCCGCGCTCATGACGGTCTCCCACTTGGGCCACTCGGAGTTACCGATGCGCAGGGCGACCGGGGCGCCCGTCGTCACGCCGTGGCGAACGCCCGCAAGAATCGAGACGTCGTCGGCCTCAAACTTCTGGCGCGCGCCGCGCCCATAGCCGAGGCGGCGCCGAGCAAGGGCGCGGCGCAGATCCTCCGTGGTGAGGTGCAGGCCCGAGGGAATCCCCTCGATCGTGGCAAGCAGTGCGGGCCCGTGCGATTCTCCGGCGGTCATCCATCTCAGCATGCCTCCCAGTGTCCCACAAGGCCGCCCGCCGACGCCCGCCGTCTCTCACGGGGTGAACGCTCAGGACTGGGAGGACTCGTCGCCGCTCAGGCTCGGTTCGGTGCCGAGAATATCGATGACGATGCACAGCGTATCGTCGCCGGCCGCCAGGTCCGGCGGGATCGTGATCGCCAGGCGCGACCCGACCTTCTGATCGACCAGTGCGGTCTGGAGGCCGCGCATGGCCGTGCTGAGGTTGATGACCTGCGGGATGCCCGTCTCCCAGGTGGAGACGCGCACGACGCCGTCCGTCCAGCCGAGCACCGTGAACTGGGCGACCACCCGATCGCTCTCGTGGACCTGTACGCCGTCGCCCTTGATGAGGGCCTGCGTCGTGACCCCGTCGGGAACGGTGGTCGAATGCGTGATGATCGGGCCCTCCGGGCTCATTTCGACGCTCAGGGGGCCGACCGTGGCATCCACCGCAGTCCCCATGGCGATCGAAGGCAGGATGTCGATGACGTCGACCTCAATGCCGCTGGTGGCTCCCGGCGCGCCGGCACCCGGCGCGATCGTGCGGAAGGCGACCATGCGCGTGCCCTCACGCTGACCCACGACCATGGAGGTCAGGTCGTCGCCGATGACGTCGCTTCCCACGATGCCCAGGCTCAGCTGCGGGCGTCCCGACTCCGACAGGGTCTGCCCGGTCTCGCCGTCGAAGGCGGTGATCGCGACCAGTACGGGAGAGCCCTCGGTGATGTCACGCCCGCTGCCCTCGACGAGGGTGGTCGCCTTCGTTCCCGTGACTTCGAGAGGGGCCTTGATCTCGATCGTCGGCGTCGCGCCGACGCGGCCCGAGACGGCGACGCGCTCGAAGAGGGGAAGCGGCGCCGACTGCGGGCTCGGCTCGGCCGTTACCTCCGTCGCGCTCGGCTCGGCCGGGTGGAGAGCCCACCAGGCGATGCCGCCTCCCGCCGCGAGGAGCACCAGGGCGAGGAGGAGGCGTCCGAGCAGCGAAGCACGCGAGGAGCCGCGCGAGCGCTCACCTCTCGCGGCAGCGCGCTGCGAGGAGCCTTTCGCGCGTCGGGCACGCGAGGAGTCGGGGGTCTGCGAAGCTGAGCTCATGCCGGAATCGTAGGAGACGACGCGATGATCTGCGCGATGAGTCCATCGACGCGCGGGTCCGAGGTGGCCAGTGGATCCTGCAGGGAGAGCGGAATGGCCGAGGAATCGTCGAGGCGCACGTGCACCCAGTCGACGCTGAGGTCGGCGCGCGCGTCCTCCGCTGCCGCGATGA
>NZ_ALIY01000085.1:0-5054 GCF_000283035.1 Actinomyces sp. ICM58 | reverse complement strand
AATCCGCCGACGCACCGACTCCGTGGGAATCTTCCCCAACCGCCAGGCCATCATCCGCCTGGTCGGAGCCGTCCTAGCCGAACAAAACGACGAATGGGCCGAAGGCCGACGCTACCTCAGCCTCGACATCCTCACCAAATCACGACTCACACCCCAACCCACCCAACAGGAGGACACCCCACTACAACTCAGCGCATAACCCAACCCGAAGGACACAAAACGATTACACCACTCCACAGGACTTGACCCTGCCCACCTGCGTCAATACGCGGCGGGCGGCGCTTAGTGAGGATAATCGCCGAGGCCTCGGTCAGGAGGCGTAGCCGACCCAGCGGCCGATTCATTCGGAGCGTCGTGGTCTCAACCGGTCGAGCCATACGATCAACTCGGGCATGTCACTCCAGGGCGCCTCGTCCCACGCGGTCGCACCCTCCGCAAAACTCAACCGCCTTCGTTGCACCCGTGAACAGGCCTCGTCGGTTTGATCGATGAGCCACTCGGGAATACTCATCCCCTTCGCGTAAGTCCCCTGCTTCCATTTGTTTTGCAGCTCTTTGAGAGCAGAACCAGCGGTCTGGCTCGAGCACGTGTTCGCACAGTGATAGACGAACCACGTCTCAATACAGGGATTTGACAGGACCACGCCGCGAGGCAACGTCGAGCGCTCTTCAAGCCACTCTTGCAGACCCTTAGCGTGAGCAATATTTTGATCCACGTCGCAGACGATCCAAGCCCCAGCACCACCATCTCTACCCAGATCACGAAGTTTCCGCTTGATACTCACAAGAAGATTCTTCGCTGATGCTTTATCGAACGTTGGGCAAAATTCAAACGAAAATCCACTACCGTATCGAGACTGGTTGAGAGCCTTCAAATACTCCCTTTCTGTCTTCCCTTCAACGGCAAATATAACGAGAGGTTTTACGTCCTTTTCGAACGATTCACTTCGTTTTCCGCGCGCGGATTTCCTCGTCGGCACCTTCTTCTTGCCCACATCCCCTCCTAAAGCCGCGGGATGCCACCGAGGCGACCCGACATGTACATCCGCTGCAGGTCACTGCCCAATCGAATGTCGGACGAAGGGAAGTCCGTGAGTCTCGTGAGTTCTGACCGGTGTTCGTTCTTCTCCACCAACCAAATTTCGTCGCGCCGCAGAAGGTCAACGCGGAGTAGATGCAGCTCATGCGTGGTAAAGATCAGCTGGCGCTGCTCGTCGGGTCCCGACGCATCCAGGAACAACCGAATGAGCTCCTCCGTCAGTTTTGGATGAAGTGAATCTTCAAGCTCGTCGATCAGATAGACCCCGGAGTGTTGTCTCTTCCCGGCCCAGTAGAGAATAGGCAACAGGTTGAGATAACGGATGCTTCCGTCAGATTCCTGCTCGAGGGGCAGTCGAAACTCATCAGCACCATCCTTATGGACGGTCACAAGGCGCTCATAGACAATCCCATCCTCGCCCGAACGGACACGGAAGGCCACGCCATCATCAGTCATGAGGTATCCGTCAAGCTTGCTATCCGTCAGTTGGCTTTCAATTTCTCCAAGCGTGCCCTCATCCGCAGGTACCTTGGCTCGAGGCACCTCTGTGAAGCAGATGTCGGAGATGCCTGTGTCAGCGACTGTCAACCCCTGCCCAACAGCGGCACGAAAATCCTCATCGTGCGCGATTTGCTGCGGCATGAGAATGTAACGCGCTCCGCGTCCCACAATCGTCAGCCGTTGGAACCATTGAATAACGGAGCCGAGCAGGTTATTCTCCTCGTCAATGAGTCCGGCATTGAAGCAGGTTTCGAGGAAGAGACGGTTTGGCTGCACCGTCTTCGACGCGGCCTCAAGCGACGCGTCATCCTCAAGATCGCCGTAGAGAGAGAGTTCCTGGCCGTGGCGTTCAAAGACCGCCTGCTCATCTTCTGAGCGCACACGATACAGGGACTCCTCGACGATTTCTCCCGCGTTGAACGCGACCTCGTAGTAGACGATGGCCTTTCGATTCGACGTCGTATCCTGCACATCGAGGACGATCTCAACACCGATAACGCTGGGCCTGTTGGCACCAAAAAGAAGGTGCGGGTGATAGTGCAGGCGCTGCCCACGCTTGCGCGGCTCGCGCAGCATGACCTGCAGGTGGGCGAGGGCGTTGAGGAGAGTGGACTTTCCCGCAGCATTCGCGCCGTAGATCGCAGCAACAGGAAGCACACGATTCTTACTGCCAAGGTAAAGCGTCTCTCCATGGCGAGTTTCCTTACCCGCAATCATCGTAAAGTCGACCGGCTCCGAAAAGGACTTCCAGTTATCGAGGTGAAGGACCCGCAGCATCGCACTCTCACTTTCCCACTTAGATGTAAAAATTTTACATCTTCCCCGGAATGAATTCTAAGTGCTCTGCACCACCAGCAACACTCCACAGCTTCCCATCAACCCACCACGCACGGAACAAGACCTCAGACAAGCGCCGCCCACCTGCGTCGATACGCGGCGGGCGGCACTTAGTGAGGATAATCGCCGAGGCCTCGGTCAGGAGGCCTCGGTCAGGAGGCGTAGCCGACCCAGCGCCCAGACGAGGCGAAGGTGGAGGATCGACCGTCGACCTCGCGCGTGCCGGTGACCATGGCACCTGTTTCATCCATGTAGTACCAAGCACCGTGATCCAGGATCCAGCCGGTTGCCATCGCGCCGCTACCACTCAAGTAGTACCAAGAGCTCCCACCGTTCAGCCAGCCGGTCATCATGGCGCCGGAGGAACTGCTGTAGTACCAGGTGGTCCCGTCCTGGAACCATCCGGTGGCCATCGCGCCAGAGGAGGCGAAGTAGTACCAAGCACCGTGGTCGTAGAACCACCCGGTCGCCATCGAACCGCTGGAGCTCAGGTAGTACCAAGTACCGCCGCCGTTCAGCCAGCCGGTGACCATCGCGCCCGAGGAACGCAGGAAATACCACTGACCATCGACCTGGGTCCATCCGGTGGCCATCGCGCCGGTTTGCTCGTCAAGGTAGTACCAGGAACCCGAGTCGTAGAGCCAACCGGTGGCGACGCGCCCGCCGCTCAGGTAATACCACGAGCCGTCGATGAAACTCCAGCCATTGCCCGAGGGGTGCCCGGCGGAATCCAGGTAGTACCAGGCCTTACCGTCGTGGATCCACCCTGTCGTCATCGCGCCGGTGGCGTCCATCCAGTACCACTGGCCGCCGTCATTGATCCACGCCGAGGCCTCGGCGGAGGGCTTGCCCGCAAAGTAGTACCAGTGACCGCTGAAACCCTTCCACCAGCCGGTCTTGGCGGCGGGCCGCCCGCCCGCGAACCACCAGGCGCGCGGCGTTTCCTTATCGTATTCATGCCCCCAGGAAGCGGCCGAGAAGTCGGAGTAGGAGATGCCAGCAGATGAGAAAGTAGCGATTACCGAGGCGATGCCAGCGCTTCCTACCTCGGACATCGGTGCCCAGAGCACGTCACCGTGAATGACCTTCTCAGTGAGATTATCGGGTGTGAAAGACTCCGAACCCGTCTGGATGATCGCGGTGGGATCCAGCGCCTCCATGAAGGGAGGAAAGTTCGAGCTGCGTAGGCCGTGGTGGCCAGCCTTGAGCATGTCGACCTTGCCGACAGCCTGAGCAACGCGCGCCTCGAAGCCGTTGTGCTTGCTCCAGTCTGCCTCGGTATCCATGAGATCCGCTGCAAGGAAGGCGCTACGCCCGAAGGCACTCACCTTCGCGCCCCACCCCATGAGGTTTGCGTCGGTCGTGCCCTTGACCTTGTAGGTTTCCTCGGGGTCAAAGGGGATCAGCTGGACGTCCATGTCACCCAGCTGGACGTGGGTGTTGTAGCCGTCGACCTTCTGCACGAACTGGGCTCCGTAGGTCTTCTGTGCCCACTTAGCGGCATCCACCATGTGGTCGTAGACCCACTGGTTGTCCCACAGACCATCGGGGTTGGTGATCCACTTGTCGGAGTATTCGGGGCTGAAGATGACCTTCGGGCGGAACTTCCTGATGATATCGTCCGCGTTGTCGATGTGGTCGGAGTGGGCGTGCGTGCCCAGGTAGAACGCGAGGTTGGAGGAGGTGACCCCGTGCTTGGACATGTAACCGAGAACCCGGTCGGTATCCCCCGCCCAACCGGGGACCACGCCGCGGCGCAGCGGGTAGCGCGGGTCGGTGCCGTCGGGGGCACCGACACCCTCGGCGCCGTCGATCATGGCGAAGACGCCGCGCGATTCGAGCAGGATGGCGTCCGCGGAACCCGTCGTCGTGAGGACGTGAACGCGGGTGGGGCCGTCCGTGCCGGGGAAGGTGTAGACCTGCGCGTCGACGCCGTCGGCGCTCTCCTCCTCGGACGAGGCCGTGGCACCGTCGGCGGAATCGGCGGCGTCGGAGGCATCGGAAGTGTCAGCGCCGTCCGAGGCCGCGCGATCCTGCGAGGCGGCCGGGCCGGCCGCCTCGGCATCCGTCCCTGACAGGTCTAAGTCGACGGACGCGACGTCGCCGTGCGATTCCTGACCGCTTGTCGGAGCGGCAGCAGTAGCGGGAGCAATAGATGCAACAAGGATTCCTGACAATACGGTCAGTCCGAGCCGTTGCCACAGGAGCCCATGGCGAAGATTCATGCGTGCACCTCGATAGGATGAGGAAACTAGACACTTACCCTCTAAATCTATACCCATCGAGGCATTACCGACAAATCATGAGGGCAGGCGAGCACCCCACCACGCCATATCCTCGGGCGTATCGACGTCCCTGCACACGTCGGCGCTCACATCCACCCGCTCGAGCGCGAGGGCGCGCAGCACCCGCCGCACCCCCATGCCGCGCACGTTCCCCCGCCGCGCCACGGCCTCGTCGATGACGCGGCGCAGCGCACCGACGCGATAGACGCCCATGAGGTACTGATCAAAGGGCTCGGGCACGCCGCCGCGCAGGATGCGCCCCTCGCACCGATCGCCCAGCGGCTCGTCGAGCAGCGCCGCCAGGACGTCGGCGATGCCCGGACAGTCCACCGACACGACAACGACCCACGCGCCGGCGGGGGCGCCGAGGGCCGCCAGACCAGCGTCGATCCC
>NZ_ALIY01000084.1:0-1722 GCF_000283035.1 Actinomyces sp. ICM58 | reverse complement strand
CTGCGCCCTGCCCTCCTGCGTTGCGGCGGTGGTTCCCCCACAACGTCGCACGTAATTTCCCTGTCAACCTTTCAAACTTTGAATTCGCAATGGCGGAATCATGCGGTTTGTGGGGATCGTCCAAGTTGACACCTCGGGGAATTACGTGCGAGTTGTGGAGGGGCGTTGCGCGGGTGGCGCGTCGGAGGGGTGTGCGGAGGGGTGCGCGGAGTGGTTTGACGCGGGTCAGGGGCTACTTCGTGTTGGTGCATGGTAGCTCGCGCGCCCGTTGACCGTGTCAATAGTGCGCCCTAGGCCTGATTCTTTCAGGAATTTAAGGGGTTGCCCGCTGGGAAAATGTGCGCATCCAAACGAACATATGTGCAGTGGTAAGTTTCCTGCTGTGAAACGGCTGAAAAATGGGCTTAGATTGCACTAAAGGACCCACGTATTCACTTGTAGTTGCGCGATGGTAAGTCAGTAATGCGTTGCTAGGTATTCAATTGCGCAGTACCGTTCGTGCTACGAGCCGCTAAGCCTAACCATCTGGCATGGTTCGTTGGATCAACATTGGAGTGAGTATGTCCCAGTTAACTTACAGGGCGTTCCTGGCGACCCTGGCGACCGGCGCGGTAGTGGCGTCCGGTGCAGCCTTCGGAGCCCCCGCGTTTGCGGCGCCCGACCCCGACATGTATGGCCCCACGATTTCTCAGGTCACGACCACCAGTGAGGGGCTCGGCGGTTCCATCAGCTTCAAGGTCGAGGACAACCCGGGCCTGTCCAGCATCGACCTGCGCGACCCGGCCACCGACGCCATCTTCTATCGTCGCGTCGTCGACTTCCCCGGCAACGTCACCGCCGACGGCGTTCACCACTACAGCTTTGAGATCAAGTTCTCCGACATCCAGGCGGCCTGGACGAAGGCTGGCCACACGGAGGCCTTGCCCGCGACCGTGAAGCTCGTTGCGTGGGGGAGCGACGGAAAGCCCTCCAAGCGTGCCGACGTCGCGATCGAGCCCGTCGCCATGACCTCCCTCGACTTCGGTATCGAGTCGGGTCAGCTCACCATGACTGTTGGTCAGCAGACGAACATCGGCGTCACGCACCAGCCTGAGAACGCCAACATGACGAAGATCAATTGGTCCGGCGATGACATCGACGTCCTGAACGTCGATGAAGAGTCGGGCCTCGTGACTGCCCTGAAGGAGGGCTGCTCGGACGTCCGAGCTGTCTCCGACTACATGGATCCGATGGTCTTCGACCCGGTGATGGCCACCGTCAACGTCTGTGCCACCGAGCTGGGCGAGGACGAGATCGCCATCAACCACCTGCGCGTGGACATGGAGGAGGGCGAGACCGTCACCCTCAAGCCGCTGCTGCCCAAGAAGTTCAAGGACGCGACCCTGACCTGGGGCCTGGAGTACGGCGGTGCGGTCATCCTGAAGGCGGCCGAGGACGGCAAGAGCGCGACGATCACCGGCGGCAACGTTGCTGACTGGGATCAGGTGAACCTGACCGCCACCCTGCCCGACGGAACCGAGGCAACGGCGACGACGATCGCCGTTGTTAAGTCTGTGAAGCAGGACGCGACGGCGCCGGCCCCGTGGGTCGAGCCTCAGCCGGACCCGCAGCCTCAGCCGGACCCGCAGCCTCAGCCCGATCCGCAGCCTCAGCCTGATCCGCAGCCTCAGCCCGATCCGCAGCCCCAGCCCGATCCGCAGCCCCAGCCGGACCCGCAGCCTC
>NZ_ALIY01000083.1:0-13326 GCF_000283035.1 Actinomyces sp. ICM58 | reverse complement strand
GCCAGCAATCCCAACCAAAAACACTCAAAAACAAAAAACAGGCATAAACAAAACAAACAAACACACTATCGAGTTCACAAACAACACCCACACACCCAAACAACCAGGCCAAAACCCAGCCACCCAAGCGGTGAACCACCACCACTCACTCACTCACAAGCTCGCGGCGACAGGTGAATAATCTACTCACCCCCCACACAAAAGTCAACCCAAAACAACGTGACCCCCAACACACACCCCACAAACCCATCAAACACAACGAAAAGTCCCCATCAATTCAACGTGCTTGCCCCGGCCTCGGGATAAAACGAGCGGGTCCAACCGCGCCTCACCTGCACGATTGGACCCGCAAACGATCCGAAATGACTCTCAGTTCACATCCATGTCGGGCTGAACCGGGATGTCCACGGTCGGAAGGTCGCGCACCGCGCGGCGCACGGCCTTGGAGACGGCGGGGGCAACCCGCTTATCGAAGGCGCCGGGGATGATGTAGGACGGGCTCAGCTCGTCCTCGTCAATGACGGACGCGATAGCCACTGCGGCGACGCGCAGAACCTCGGTGGTGATCTCCTTGACCTTGGCGTCGAGAAGGCCGCGGAAGAGGCCCGGGAAGGCCAGCACGTTGTTGATCTGGTTCGGGTAGTCGCTTCGTCCGGTGGCAACAACGGCCGCGTACTTGCCGGCGCCGATCGGGTCAACCTCGGGTGTGGGGTTGGCCAGCGCGAAGACGATGGCGTTCTCGGCCATGGTCTCAATGTCGGACGGCTCAAGGATGTTGCCGGACGAGACGCCGATGAAGACGTCGGCACCCTTGAGGACTTCCTTGAGGGAGCCGTGGACGTGGCGCGGGTTGGTCGCCTCAGCGAGGGCCTTGCGGGAGGGGTGCATGCCCTCGGTGGCGTCGCCGGACAGCGCGCCGTCGCGGCCACAGCCGATGATGTCGCGCGCGCCCTGGGCGAGCAGCAGGCGGATGATCGCGTTGCCGGCCGCGCCGACGCCGGAGACGACGATGCGCACGTCTTCGATCTTCTTGCCCACGATCTTCAGGGCGTTGATGAGCGCGGAGAGCACGACGATGGCGGTGCCGTGCTGGTCGTCGTGGAAGACCGGGATGTCGAGCTCGGAGCGCAGGCGCTCTTCGATTTCGAAGCAGCGGGGCGCGGAGATGTCCTCGAGGTTGATGCCGCCGTACGCGGGGGCGATGGCCTTGACGATCGAGATGATCTCCTCGGTGTCCTTGGTGTCCAGGACGACGGGCCACGCGTCGACGCCGCCGAATTCCTTGAACAGGACGGCCTTGCCCTCCATGACGGGCAGGGCGGCCTCGGGACCGATGTCGCCCAGGCCCAGGACGGCGGTGCCATCGGAGACGACAGCGACCGTGTTGGCCTTCATGGTCAGCAGGTGTGCCTTCTGGGGCATGTCGTGGATCGCGGTGCACACGCGGGCGACGCCGGGGGTGTAGGCGCGCGAGAGGTCGTCACGGTTGCGCAGCGGCACCTTGGAGTGGATTTCCACCTTGCCGCCGATGTGGCTCATGAAGGTCTGGTCGGAGACCGAGTCGGCGACCACGCCGGGCAGCGCGTTGATCGCGTCGCGCACTTCGCGGCGGTGTTCGGAGTCGCGCATGTCGCAGGTGAGGTCGATGATGATGCGCCCGCGGTCGGAGTCGGCCACGTCCAGGCCCTTGATCTCCGCTCCGGTTGCGGAGACTACGTCGACGATGGACGCGATCGAGGTGGTCTTCTCGTCCACCTCGATACGGTAGGAGGCGGTGTACGACGGCGAAGTGCGCATGTCTATCCTTTCGTTGGGCGCTCGGCCAGGCGGCCTGGCTGTCCTCTGTCGTTCATCCTAGGGACAGTTGGTGGTGCTTCGGTAGGGGAAGGCCACAACGTGGACAGGTGCGCGCAGTGAGGGACGAGGCCGGGGCACGCTCTCGGGGACGAGGCCGGGGCACGCTCTCGGAGACGCGTGCGGGGACGCGAACACGCGGTCGGGGTACGACGGGGGCCGGGATCGCATGCGATCCCGGCCCCCCAACGGGAGTGCGGATGCCTCAGGCGCCGACCATCTCCATGATGAGCTCGCGCACGCGGGCGGCGTCTGCCTGCCCGCGGGTGGCCTTCATGACGGCGCCGACGAGGGCGCCGGCCGCCTGGACCTTGCCGCCCTTGATCTTCTCGACGATGTCGGGGTTGGCGTCCAGGGCCTCCTGGACGGCCGCCGTGAGGGCGCCGTCGTCGGAGACGACCTCGAGGCCTCGGGCTTCGACGACCTGCGTCGGGTCGCCTTCGCCCGCGAGGACGCCCTCGAGGGCCTGACGCGCCAGCTTGTCGTTAATGCGGCCCGCGTCGATGAGACCCTGGAGCTCAGCGACCTGAGCGGGGCTGACCCCGGCCTCGTCGAGGGAAACCTCGCGTTCCTTGGCGCGGCGCGAGATCTCGCCCATCCACCACTTGCGAGCGGAGGCGGGATCGCAGCCCGCGGCGACGGTGGCCTCAATGAGCTCGAGGGCACCGGCGTTGATGACGTCGCGCATCTCCATGTCCGCGTACCCCCACTCGGAGCGCAGGCGGCGGCGCTTGGCGACGGGCAGCTCGGGCAGCGAGGCGCGCAGCTCCTCAACCCACGCGCGATCCGGGCGGATCGGCACCAGGTCGGGCTCGGGGAAGTAGCGGTAGTCCTCGGAATCCGACTTCTCGCGGCCGGACGACGTCGAGCCGTCCTCCTCGTGGTAGTGACGGGTCTCCTGCAGGATCGTGCCGCCCTCGGACAGGATCTGGGCCTGACGCTGCATCTCGTAGCGCACGGCCGAGGCGATGCCGCGGAAGGAGTTCACGTTCTTCGTCTCGGTACGAGTGCCCAGGGGCGAGTCAGGCGTCGGGCGCAGCGACACGTTGATGTCGGCGCGCACGTTGCCGCGCTCCATGCGGGCCTCGGACACGTCGAGGGCACGGAAGATGTCGCGCAGGGCCTGCACGTAGGCGGCGGCCACCTCGGGGGCGCGCTCGCCGGCGCCACGAATCGGACGGGTCACGATCTCCACGAGCGGCACGCCCGCACGGTTGTAGTCCACGAGCGAGTGGTCCGCGCCCTGGATGCGCCCGTCCGCGCCACCGATGTGCGTGTTCTTGCCCGCGTCCTCCTCCATGTGCGCGCGCTCGATCTGCACGCGGAACATGGTGCCGTCCTCGAGCTCGACGTCCACGTAGCCGTCGTGCGCGATCGGCTCGTCGGACTGGGAGGTCTGGAAGGCCTTCGTCAGGTCCGGGTAGAAGTAGTTTTTACGCGCGAAACGGCAGTACTGCGCGATCTCGCAGTTCAGGGCCAGGCCGATCTTGATGGCGTACTCGACGGCCTTGTGGTTGACGACCGGCAGGGAGCCGGGCAGGCCCAGCGACACGGGGGTCACGTAGGTGTTCGGGTCGCCACCAAACGCGTTGGGGGCGGCGTCGAACATCTTGGTTGCGGTGCCCAGCTCAACGTGCACCTCAATGCCAAGAACCGGGTCGAAGCGGCGGGCCGCCTCGTCGTAATCCATGAGCTCAGTCATCACTTTTCCTCCCAGTTAGCTGCGGGGCACTGACCCGCGACGTCGTCGCTGAGGGCTTCCACGAGGGACGCCACCTTGTACATGACCAGGTCGCCGCGCGCGGGGGCCAGCACCTGGAAGCCGATCGGCAGGCCCTGCGAAGACACCGCGTTGGGCACGTTCACGCCGGGGATGCCCGCCAGGTTCGCGGGGATCGTGGCGACGTCGTAGAGGTACATGGCCAGCGGGTCGGAGGTCTTCTCACCGAACTTGAAGGCCGTCTCGGGGGCCGTGGGCGACACGAGGACGTCGACCTGCTCGAACACCGTGTCGAAGTCGCGCTGGATGAGCGTGCGGACCTTCTGCGCGCTGCCGTAGTAGGCGTCGTAGTAGCCAGCCGAGAGCACGTGTGTGCCCAGGATGATGCGGCGCTTGACCTCGTCGCCGAAGCCGGCCTCGCGGGTGGCTGCCATGACGCGCTCGGCGGTCACAGGGCCCTCGGTGGGCTCGACGCGGATGCCGTAGCGCATGCCGTCGAAGCGGGCCAGGTTCGAGGAGACCTCAGCGGGCATGATCAGGTAGTAGGCGCCCAGCGAGTACTCCAGGTGCGGGCAGGAGACCTCAACGATCTCGGCGCCGGCCTCGCGCAGCTTCTCGACGGTGGCGTTGAAGGCGTCGATGACATCCTGCTGGTAGCCCTCGCCGCTCAGCTCCTTGACGACGCCGACCTTCAGGCCCTTCATGGCTCCCTGCTCGGCAACGGCCTCGACGGCCTGCGTGAGCGCGGGAACCGGCTCGTTCAGGGAGGTCGAATCGTGGGGGTCGTAGCCGCCGACGAGCTCGGTCAGGGCGGCCGCGTCGGCGACCGTGCGGGTGACGGGGCCGATCTGGTCCAGGGACGAGGCCATGGCCACCAGGCCGTAACGCGACACCGCGCCGTAGGTGGGCTTCGCGCCGACCGTGCCGGTCACGAACGCGGGCTGGCGAATCGAACCACCCGTGTCGGAACCGAGCGCGAGGGGCACCATGTAGGCCGCGACAGCAGCGGCCGAGCCACCGCCGGAGCCGCCGGGGATTCGCTCGGTGTCCCACGGGTTCTTCGTCGCACCGAACGCGGAGTGCTCGGTCGACGACCCCATGGCGAACTCGTCCATGTTGGTCTTGCCAACGATCGGCAGGCCGGCTTCCTTGATCTTGGTGGTGACGGTCGCGTCGTAGGGAGGCTCCCAGTCGCCGAGAATCTTGGAGGCGCAGGTGGTGCGCAGTCCGCGCGTCACCACGTTGTCCTTCACGGCGATCGGCACGCCCGCCAGGCGATGCAGGGTCTCCCCCGCCGCGCGGCGCGCGTCCACGTCGGCCGCGGTCGCCAGGGCGCCCTCGCGGTCGACGGTGATGAAGGCGTTGACGCGGTCGTCAATGGCGTCGATGCGGTCCAGGCACGCCTGGGTCAACTCGACGGAGGTGATCTGGCCAGCGGCCAGCATGTCCGCCAGCTCGAGGGCGCTCTTCTTCAGCAGCTCGTTCATCAGTCCTCCCCCAGGATCTGCGGAACCAGGAACATGCCGTCCTGTGCGGCGGGCGCCTGGGCGAGCACCTCGTCGCGGTCCACGGTCTGCCCCACCACGTCCTCGCGCCACACGTTGGTGAGCGGAATCGGGTGGGACGTGGCGGGAACCTCGGGGGTGGCGACCTCGGACACCTTGGAGACGGCGTCGGCGATCGCGTCGAGCTCACCCGCGAAGCGCGTGATTTCCTCGTCGGTCAATGCGATGTGGGCCAGGCCCGCAACGCGGGCGACCTCGTCAGTACTAATGCGTGACATGTGTGGCATCCTACCCGTATGGCCTTTTCGCAGCGACGCCAACTCACCAGACAGACGTGGTCGATCGTCAAAAAAGCGGGAATCGCTCTGCTCGCCGCCCAGGCGGCCGCAGTCGTGACCGTGCACGCGATCGACCGCATGCGGACCGCCCGTATCCCCGGTGGCGTGCACGGTTTCCCCACCCTGCCTCCCGCCGACACGCAGATCGGCGACACGGTGGCGCGCACGTACACGGAGGGAACCTCCCTGTACGCGGACATGCTGGAGGCCATCGAAGGGGCAACGCATCACATTTATTTCGAGACTTTCATTTGGCGCTCGGACCGCTGGGGCCAGCGCTTCAAGGACGCGCTGATCGCCGCCGCGCAGCGCGGCGTCGAGGTGTTTTGCGTGTGGGACGGCTTCGGCGTCCTCAACCAGGATCCGCGCTTCTACAAGTTCCCCACGCTACCGAATCTGCACGTGCGCAAGTTCCCGACGCTGCGCTCGGGCTTCTTCACCCTGAACATTCGCCGCACGGGCCAGGATCACCGCAAGATCCTCGTGGTCGACGGCGAGGTCGGCTTCGTGGGCGGCTACAACATCGGCGATCCCTTCGCGAACGAGTGGCGCGACACCCACGTGCGCATCACGGGCGAGGCCGTGTGGGAGCTAGAGAACGGCTTCGTCGACTTCTGGAATCACTTCCGCCCCGCAACCTGTCCAGAGCTGCCCGATCAGGGGGCGCGCGCGTGGAGCGCGGACGTGACCGCGCAGTTCAACCTGCCGCACAACCTGCTGTACCCGATCCGCGGCATGTACATCGACGCGATCGAGCGCGCGACGAACCGCGTGCTCATCACGACGGCGTATTTCATTCCCGACCGCGAGGTCCTCGGCTCTCTGATCGCCGCCGCCCGCCGCGGCGTTCGCGTCCAGGTGCTGATTCCCGAGTATTCCAACCACATCCTGGCGGACTGGGTGGCGCGCCCCTACTACGGCGAGCTGCTGCGCGAGGGCGTGGAAATCTGGCTGTACCGTCACGCGATGGTGCACTCGAAGACGATGACGGTGGACGGGCGTTGGTCGACGATCGGCACGGCGAACATCGACCGCCTGTCGATGCGAGGCAACTACGAGGTCTGCCTGCAGTTCTTCTCGCGCCCGCTGGCCGCGCGCATGGAGGAGATTTTCGCGAACGACCTGACGACGGCCCGCCGCCTGACGATCGACGAGTGGGAGAAGCGCTCGACACTCACCCGCGTCGGCGAAGTGCTGCTGGGCCCCTTGGAGCCCCTCGTCTGAGTACCCAGCGTTTAGCCACCACCTTATCAACGCCTAACTCAGGACGAGCTTCTAGCCTTCATCGGCATTTTCTTCGGCCTTCGTATCCTCCAGCCTAGCCTCGATTTCATAGTCCTCCGCAAGCTGAAAAAGGAAAGCAGCAGTACGCGGCCACCGCAAACTCATGCGGCGAGAAGACTCACGGTACTTATTCGCCAGGCACCGCTCGGGAACGCCGCCAATATAGTCGGGGCGAGTACCTCTGCTGTCACGGTTATAGCACCGAGTCGAAATTCCGCGTTCAAGAACCGAACTCTTCATGAGCTCGATAACAGAACGCACTGCTTCAGCTGGCCACATGCCATCTGCGCCATTAGGGCTGCTCGCGAGCACGTAACCCAAATAAAGTTCCGACTTCTCGACAGAGACATGCCCAAGGAGCCTTTTCCGAACAGCCTCAACCCATTCCATGAGGAAAGCAGCATCAACCGATCCATCCACTTGTAGGCCGGGAATATTTTGCCAAAATACAACTATATTGAAAAAGCCCTGCAGCAGCACAAAATTATAACTATCGTCAAACTCAATTTCGGCAGATTCGACGGAAATGACGAGTTCAGCAAAAGAATCTGGGTTGCGCTCAAAATGCCGATACAACGCGCACAGGGACTCTAAATAAAAGCCATGACACGAAAATAACAATTCAAGCATGGGCAACTCCGAGTGATCGGGAGCCGTGGATTCCAAAAAAACAAACAGGTCATTGACAACGTCACTGGATACAATACACCTATCACGACGCTCAACCGCGGCAAGGAGCCCCAAAAGCACCCGAACAACGTGTGCCACACTGGGATGCTGTTCCGTACTCAACATGAGCGCAACAAGATCAATGGCCTGAGCAACGCATCCATGCTCCAAAAGCGCATCAAGCGCACAACCTCTCTGCCGCAATTCAATTTCATACACATTTACATGCTGCCAGAATACGACGCGCAGCCTAAATTCAAAATCCTTCACAAGCGCGCAAATCTCTGCATTGCAAGGCAATGAGGCAACAAATAAACTCTTCGCATCCTCACTGAAGCCATTTCCGTTAAGCACTTCACGAACCCACGGTATACCAGCTTCCCACGCCTTATGACGCAGATATGAAGAAGCAACGGAAACCAAAGCAGCGGAGCCATCGTCCAGCCAAGATAGAATTAGCGATTCAACGCTAGAAGCCATCCCAGCGAGGCACTCACCAATGTAATCCGAATTAGGTGAAACCTCCGCGAGGGCACGTAGACCCTGCACATCGTCACGCATGACCATAGCTAACGCAGATTCACGTTCGTTCTTCAAAGTTTCCAAAAAGGCCTCATCCTCGTAAATGAGTCCACGAACACACAAGCGTTCAGGGCGACCAAACAACCAGGCATATGTACGTGGATCAGCCACGGGCTCAAGAAGTTTGACTAGTTCAGTGAGGGCCTTATAGCCTCCCCAAATCACCGCCCCATCCCTACGCTGACGAACATCACGATCTAACATTAGAGCGTGAAGGTACGACCAACACTCAAACTGCTGATCAGCATCAAATCGACCGTCGAGATAGCACTCTTTGAAAGAATCCAACAAATAGTCACGAGGAGTTTGTTCCAATCTTTCCAAAAGATGAAGCACGCGAAGCCAGCACTGTGCATTCTCTTCAAGGTAATTGACAAACACCCCAAGCATATCCTTTTGCCGTTCTGCAAACAACACCTCATCGGAGCTAGTACCATTTAGTACCCAGTCGTGATAGACAGGCACATACGAAGACGTATTCCAAAAATCACGAACCAAAACTCGATTGACGAGAAGATCAAATAACTTCGGACAGTTATCAAGGACCCATAACATAACATACCTAGCATCTTCTTCCCCAATCACAGAAATACGGTCACGACCCACCATAGCTGTCGCAAATTGATCCGCTAGATATTCGACTTCTTCCCTCGAACAGTCAAACCGGCTAAGCTGCGCCATCAACATCATTGCTCTACCAGCATATTCATTAAGCCAAAACACGCACTGCAACGCCGCAACTACACGCTCCAAACGATTGGGGGACGTCCAACGCGCCCATGAATTACCACTTACCAGTTGACCTATCACAGGATTCGAAGAAAGCAAATCCTTCTCCAAAACGTCTAAGAAAATCGAAGGTTCCGCTTCAGCAATGTACGGTAACGCACAGTTTAGACGAACGAAATTATTATCACTTCTATCGTTAAAACCTTTAGCAAGAAGGAATCTAATAACTTCTTGCAACCGGTGCCGAACATGTAACAATTGACATTCCTCATCACCAGAAATTTGCGCCACAAGTGCAAGGGCCTTCGCAACACACGTCTTTATCGTTGCAGAAGTCTCACAGATAGCTTCACCCACACCGTTCTTTTCACAATCACCAACGATCAACTTTTTATGTTCACACAATAGTGTTTCGCTAACTAGCTGCTGCCAACGGTCCAGATTCTCTTTAGATAGCCGGATTAACACTTGGTCAGCAACATCAATTGGATCAACAATATACCAACGATTGCCAGACTTAGTAAATGGAGGATCGTCTGGATACCTCTCCAGTACTTGCAAAAGTATGTGAGTGATTTTATCATAGTCCAATTTGAGAAACATTGAAATCACTTCGCGATCTTTCGCATTCTTATCCTCCCAACCCCCAACTAATACGAGCGCCGCTAGATACTTTGTAACAGAATCATCCTTAGCCCACCCTGGAATTCTCCTAGCTGGATCCAAGGATATTCTTCTATAAAACGCAGCCATGCATCGACGCGCTAAAGCACTTAGTCTATTTGCCTCAAGATAGTCCACTTGGGCCAATTTCAGCAGATTAGCTGATGCTATGCGGTCAATCTTCGGAAGAATAATCGCCACACTACCATTTCGAGCACTTTCACATTCATCTAGTACACGAATTATCCGATGACGATTCTTCTTTCCTAGACCAATATTTGGGCCTTCAAACAGCGGGATCATGATAAGAGACTCGGTTTGAGTCGCGAGATGATACCAAGCTTCCTTGTTAGATACCACCAGGGTTCGCTCTAGAGCAGCAGTGTCTGTTTCATTCAGAGCTGCAAGGCAAAATGCGAGTGCATCATTACGCCATGTGGCCTGAACAGCGGGAACATTTTTCTCTTCGCGCAAGAGCTGCACAAGGCGTTTCGATTCCTTTTCTCGTCCCACAGCATGGAAGGCTGAAGGCACTTTAATCGTGCAATTCCCACGAAATCCCTCCCACCACGACGTGAGGGTCTGTGCACCTTCGACTGGCTTTCCAATCTTCTCACTAAGCCAGTAATGGACAGCCGGTGTTGATTGAAGCCAACCTTCTAACCGATGCGCATCGTAGACCTCGACTGAGGCAAACACACCTTCTTGTCGGCGTCCCTTTGCCCAACTCGCTGCATTGGCCCAGTTTCTCGGAGTTGCAAAGATGAAGATTTCGTCCGACTTTCCAGGCACTTTTTCGACTCGTTTTTCATAATCGGCGTCGGCCTTGGTTTTCGGTTGCTTGTCCGTACCAAATTCAAAGCGCAGCTCACCCTTCGGTAGGAATGACGACCCATCAGACGTAGCCGTTCCATCCCACCCTGGTGCTGCGGTTCCTTCATGTGCCCGAATATCGATGTTGGTAATGCCCGGCGTCTGTGCGAGCAGCCTCCGCATGAGTTCAGGAAAGGCCCCTCGAGACTCGAGGGTGTCTGCCCATTCATCCAAATCGAGCGCGTTCGCCAGCAACGGATTTGTTCCCATGAAGGCACGGTACACTGCGCCACGGTCATCTGATGTCTAATCGGATGAAAGCGGCAGAATCAGCCATTGCAGTCGTGGTGTCATACCCGGGTCCTCGCCCCGGCCTCGTTACAGGCCGATGGCCGCCAGGCCCCCCTCGAGGAGGTCCGCGAACTGCGCTTCCGTGATGACGGGGACGCCCAGGGCCTCGGCCTTGGCGGCCTTCGATCCCGCGCCCGGGCCGGCGACCACGAGCGAGGTCTTCTTCGAGACCGAACCCGCGGCCTTGCCGCCACGCGAGGTGATCGCTTCCTTGGCGCCCTCGCGGTCGTATCCGGGCATCGCGCCCGACACCACGATGGTGAGGCCCGCGAGCACGTCCGAGGCCGGCTCGAGCGCCTCGTCGGCCATGCGCACGCCCGCGCGCGCCCACGCCTCCAGCACCTCCAGGTGCCAGTCGACGGTAAACCAGTCGCGCAGGGAGCGTCCGATTTCCTCGCCCACGCCCTCGACCGCGGACAGTTCCTCGACCGATGCGGCGCGCAGGGCGTCCATCGAGCGGAAGGTGTCCGCGAGCGCTCGTGCCGCCGTGGGGCCGACGTGGCGGATGGACAGGGCGACGAGGACGCGCGCGAGGGGCTGGCTCTTGGCCTTGTCCAGCTCGGCGAGCATCTTTTCGGTGCCCTTGGAGGCGCTGGGCTCGATGGGCTCGAAAACGGTCTGGCCGCGCAGCTTGCGGGGCTTGTAGGCCTTCGTCCAGAAGTAGCGGACCTGCTTCCAATCCCCGGTTTCCTCGCCCTTCTTCTTGACGGGTTTCCACACCATAACGTCGCGCAGATCCTGCGCGCGCAGGTCAAAGAGCGCGGCCTCTGTGCGCAGGGCGGGGGCCTGCGGGGCGGGCAGGAGCTCCTCGGCGCGGGTGATCTGCTCCCCGTGAGGCAGCTCGCGGCCGCCCTCAAGGGTGAGGACGGTGCCGTCCTCCAGGGTGACGCTGTGGCCGGCAACCAGGGCGGCCGCCACCTCGTCGCGGTCGTTTTCGGGCTGAGTCATGGCGAGCGCGGATTCGTCACCGAGGCCCTCCACATCCAGCGCGCTGCGCGCGCCCACGTGGGCGAGGCGCTCGGTGATCTGCGCGGGGCACGCGCCCTTATTGGGGCATCGCAGGTCGACGTCGCCTTCCTTCTCCTGCACGAGCGTCGTCCCGCAGGAGGGGCACTGCGTGGGCATGACGAAGGGGCGCTCGGAGCCGTTGCGCGCGTCCTCGACGGGGGCGACGATCTCGGGGATCACGTCGCCGGCCTTGCGCAGGACGACAAGGTCGCCGATGAGGACTCCCTTGCGGGCGACCTCCTGGGCGTTATGCAGAGTCGCGCGCGCGACGTTCGAGCCCGCGACCAGCACGGATTCCATGACGCCGTAAGGGGTCACGCGGCCCGTGCGCCCCACCTGGACGCGGATATCGAGCAGGCGCGTGTGCACCTGTTCGGGCGGGAACTTGTAGGCGGCCGCCCAGCGCGGGGTGCGCGAGGTCGAGCCGAGGGAACGCTGCAGGTCCAGGTCGTTGATCTTGACGACGACGCCGTCGATCTCGTGCACGAGGCCGTGGCGGTCCGCGCCAATCTCCGCGATGCGGTTCTCGATGGCCTTGCGGCCCGTCAGCAGGCGCGTGTAGGGCGAGACGGGCAGGCCCCAGTCGCGCAGCTGCTCGTACCAGCCCATCTGGGTGGTCGGCTCCGTGAACTCATCCCCGGCCTCGACGAAGCCGATGCCGTGTGCGACCATCGCGAGGGGTCGTTTGGCGGTCTCTGCCGGGTCTTTTTGGCGCAGGGAGCCGGCGGCGGCGTTGCGCGCGTTGACGAAAGTCTTCTCGCCGGCCTCGACCCGGGCCTGGTTGAAGGCGGCGAAGTCGGCGACCGGGAAGTAGACTTCGCCGCGCACCTCGATGCGGGCGGGAACGGTGCCGGTCAGGGTCTGTGGGATCGAGGCAATGGTTCGCGCGTTGGCGGTGACGTCCTCGCCGACGTAGCCGTCGCCTCGGGTCGCAGCGCGCACGAGGCGGCCGTTTTCGTACAGGAGATTGATGGAGAGGCCGTCGACCTTGACCTCGGTCGTCATCTCGAGGTCGGAGATGCCGGTGGCCTCGGCCATGCGGGTCTCCCAGCCGGCGAGCTCCTCGAGGGAGAACACATCGTCGAGAGACATCATCTGAGCGAGGTGGCGCACCTCGGAGAATCCGGAATCGACGCTGCCGCCCACGCTCATCGTGGGCGAATCCGCGCCGCGCAGCTGCGGGTAGCGCTCCTCGATCTCTTCGACCTCGCGGTACATGCGGTCGTAGTCCGCGTCCGAGAGGGTCGGCGAATCGCGGTCGTAGTAGGCGGCGCGTGCCTCCTCGATACGCGTAACGAGGTCGTTGTAACGGTCGCGTGTCGTCTCGAACGTGGAGTCAGCCATGGGGTCCATTCTTGCATTTCGGGGTACAAGAGGACGGGGAGCGAGGCGCTCGAGTGCAGGAGGTGGCCATCGACACACGGGCCTGTGCGGGGTTATCCACAGGGTGTCGGGAGCGCCTCAGGTTATCCACAGGGGCGTGCACGCCGCTTGAAGACGCGAGGCGCCCGCGCGATCGTTGGTGCATGAGCGATTCGGGTTGCCTGGCACGAGCTGCCCTGCGAGCGGACCTCCACCTGGCGTGCGTGGACGGACCCGACGTCGGGCTCGTTCTCGCGCCCGGTGTGGTGGGCCGCGCCGGGGATGTTCCCCTGTCGTGCGCGAGCGTCGCACGCGAGCACGCCGATTTTTCCACGCGGGATGGGCGCGCGCGCCTGCGAACCTTCCCGGGCGCCACGCCGGTCAGGGTCCGCACACGCCTGGGTCCGTCGCGACGCCTCGGGGCGCGGGCGCGCCTGGCCGCTGGTCG
>NZ_ALIY01000082.1:0-29430 GCF_000283035.1 Actinomyces sp. ICM58 | reverse complement strand
CCGCAACCGTCGAACACTCGCACCAGGATTACTCCATCGTGGACGTGCCGACGATGTCGACGACCATCACGCTCGCCTGTGCCGGGGTACCCGATTGTGTTTGCGAAGCCGGGATCGGGACAACAAGAAGAATGCGGGAGCCGACCGTAAATCCGGCCAGACCCGCGTTCGTCACGGTCTCCACGACGGGTGCCTGACTCCAACTGGACTGAGTCTGGCCATTCGCTCCGAAGCCGCCAGCGACCGCCCTGTACAGGAAGGACTCTCCATCTGCGAGTTCCTCGCCCGAACCCTTGTAGATCGTGTAGATCTTCCGTTCGGTGGGTGCGGCGACACTCTCATCGATCGCCAGAGTCGGCTCGACACCGGGATCACCGGTCACCGTCACACCGGCGGGCAGCTCCTCGCCGGTCGCGGTCGCACCGGTCAAGACGGACTCGTCCGCCATGGTCGTGGTCGAGGCGCCGAGCACGTCGACGACGAAGACGAGCGTCGAGTTCGCGGGAATGTTGCCGCGCGCCTGGTTGCCGTACCCCAGGGAGGCGGGGATGATGAGCTCGACGCGGTCACCGACGTGGGTGTGTGCCAGACCGTAGGTCCAACCCTTGACGACCTGGTCGAGAGAAAACTCGCTCGGTTCACCGCGCTTGTACGACGAATCGAAAACGGTGCCGTCCCAGAGGGTGCCCACGTAGTTCGCCTTGATCGTCGCACCCGGGCACACGAGCGCGCCATCGCCCTGCTTGAGGGTCTTGACCAGGACCTTGTCGGTCGGCTCGGAGCCCTTGCCGGCCGCGATGACGGGGCTGTCGTCACCGGTCACGTCGGGGAAGGCCCCCTTGCCGGTGCGGTCGACGTTCTGGTTCTGCAGCTCGGAATCGTCGGTCGCGCACGCCGCGTAGTCGACCTGGGAGGACGTCGACGAGGAGGTCAGGTCGTTGCACGCGGCCAGGCCGAGGACGAGCGCGGCGGCGCCGACGAGGGCGCCGAGGCGGCGCAGGGGGGACATCATAGGGTGGAGTCTCTTTCGGCTCAGTGGAAGGATTCGCCGCAGGCGCAGGTGTTCTGGGCGTTGGGGTTGTCGATCGTGAAGCCCTGGCGCTCGATGGTGTCGGCGAAGTCGATCGTGGCGCCGCTCAGGTAGGGCACGCTCATGCGGTCGACAACGACCTCGACGCCGTCGAAGGAGCGAATGGCGTCTCCGTCGAGGGTGCGGTCATCGAAGTACAGCTGGTAGATCAGGCCGGAGCAGCCGCCGGGCTGAACGGCGATGCGCAGGCGAAGGTCGTCGCGACCCTCCTGCTCGAGGAGGCTCTTCACCTTCGCCGCGGCGACGTCGGTGAGGATGACCTCGTGGGTGGGAGCCTGAGTTGCGGACTCGGACATGATGCTCCTTTTCGTAACGGATAGACGTATTCGCTTGACACAGTACTCCCCCGCGCGCGCCTGGCGCCAGGGGTGGGGTGCGCGCTCAGCGTAACCAGGTGCGCGCAATGCGGCGCCCGGCATCGTCGAGCGTGACACACGCCTCGGTCTCGAAGATGCCGTGCAGGCCCCACTGCGCACGTTCGTAGTGCGACAGGCTGGAGCGCACGGTCGCGGCGACGACGGGGAGGGCGAGCTCGCCGGCGGCGCGCGTGAGGGCATCGAGCGTGGAGGTTGCCAGCAGCGGCGACGCGAGCTCCGGCTCGACCACGACCAGCAGATCGGCGTCTTTGAGCGCGTCATCGACGTTGAGCAGGTCGGCGAGGAAGTCCGCCGTCGGGGCGATGCGCCCGCCGATGGCTGCGATGACGGCGCCGACTCCTCCTCCTGCGCCGGAGCCGAAGGTACGCGCCGGGTGGGCTGCCTGGCCACCCAGGAGCTGTCGGCGCCGCAGGGGGCGGTGCGCGAAAGCCTGGGTGAGGGCCCCCGTCAGCTCTGTGTCCTGTTCCTCAATGGGATCGAGGTCGGGGCGCACCGCCAGAACCGAGTCGAGCCCAAGGAGGGGACGCGGCGTGGAAGCGGCGCACACGAGGTCAGTGCCGCTCGCGCCGAGCATGTCTTCTGCACGCGTCAGGGCGGGGCCCAGTCCCTCGCCGCTCACATCGGACTCGGCGACGCCGAGCAGCCCCGCGAGGAACCCGAGCCCACAGTCGGGGGACGGGCCGTGTCCACCCTCGACGACGACCCTGGGCTTGCCCAGAGCAGCCGCCACGTGTTCTCCGGCCTCACGGGTCGACGAGGCCTCGGCGGGCACGCGCACGAACGAGGCCTGGGAGCGGCAGGCGGCCACGGCCTCGTCGAAGGTGGGCCCAGACCCAAAGGGAAGGGACACGACGTCGAGGCGATCGACCCCGTCCGTCAGTCCCCGCCCGATCTGCTCCAACGCGACGCCGGTCGGCAGGAGGGGCATAGCCCCATCCCACCGACCGGCAACAACGACTCGCCTCACAGGGAGGCCAGGCGGGTCAGCAGCAGCGCCTCGGCGAGGATCGCAGCCTTCAGGTCCGAGATCGACTGCGACTCGTCCTCCGAGTGGGCGTTCGTGAGCGGATCCTCGACGCCCGTGACGACGACCTGCGCGCCCGGGAAGATGCGCTGGAAGTCGGAGATGAAGGGGATCGAGCCGCCCACCCCGATGTTCACGGAGGGCACGCCCCAGGCCTCGGTCAGGCACTCGTGCAGCGTCTTGGTGACCGGGGAGTCCATGTCCGCCTGATAGCCGGCGCCCGCGTCCTCGGCCGTCACCTCGACGCGCGCACCGAAGGGCGCGTGAGCGAGCAGGTAGTCAACGAGCATGGTCTGGGCCTCGACGGGATCGACGCCGGGCACCGTGCGCATCGACAGGCGGAAGCGCGTGTGCGGGGCGATCGTGTTCGAGGCGTTGGCCACGGGGCGCGCATCAAAGCCGATGACCGAGATCGAGGGCTTGGTCCACATGCGCGCGGCGATGTCGCCGGAGCCGGCCAGCATCAGTCCATCGACCATGCCGGCGGCCTCACGCAGCTCCTCCTCCGGCCACTCCACGTCCGCGTGATCCGAGCCGCCCAGGCCCGGAACCGCAACATCACCCTTCTCGTCGAAGAGCGAAGCGATGAGCATCGAGGAGACCGCCACGGAATCGAGCAGCGGGCCACCAAAGGCACCCGAGTGCACCGCGTGGTCCGCCACGGTCACGTCGACCGTCACGATCGCGTTGCCTCGCAGCGTCGACGTGACGGCGGGCTCGCCCACCTTCCAGTTCGACGAATCCGTCACGACGATGACGTCGGCGGCGAGCTCGCCCTTGTGAGCATCCAGGAAGGCGGTGAAGGACGGCGAGCCGATCTCCTCCTCACCTTCGATGAAGACAACAACGTTGACGGGGAGGTCCGCGCCCAGGATGGACAGCGAACCCAGGTGGACGGTCACGCCAGCGCCATCGTCGGAGGAGCCGCGCCCGTAGATGCGGTCGCCGCGCACCTCAGCCTTGTAGGGGTCCATGCTCCAGCGGTCCAGCTCGCCCACCGGCTGCACGTCGTGGTGCGCGTACAGCAGGACGGTCGGCGCGCCCTCGATGTGAGGCGTGTGGGCGACGAGGGCGGGCTTGCCCTCGGTGCCGTCTTCGGCGGTTTCACGCAGGACCTTGGCATCAAGTCCAAGGGCCGCGAAACGCTCGCGCAGATGCTCGGCGCTGCGCTCCACGTCGGCGGCGTGCGCCGGGTCGGAGGACACCGACGGAATGGCCACCAGCTGGGTGAGCTCATCGAGCAGGGAAGGGAAAGCGGCTTCGAGGCGCTCCCGCAGGACGGATGTCGACAATTCATGTGAAGTATCAGCCATACGTTCAGGGTAGACCATGAAAGTGCACGGCGGGGGGCCTATCCGCTAGCCTTGGAGCGTGTTTGGACGAAGCAAGAACAAGAGCGAGGACGACGCGGCGACCGCCGCGGCTGCCTCCACGACCCCCACCGGCAAGAAGGGCCGCCCCACACCCAAGCGGAAGGCGGCCGAGGCGGCGCGCATCCACCCGCTGGTGCCCGCCGACCGCAAGGAAGCCAAGCGCGCCGCAAGAGCCGCTCGCAACGCACGCTGGGACGCGGAACAGCGCGCCCTCGTCACGGGCGAGGAGCGCTACCTGCCCGCGCGCGACAAGGGCCGGGCACGCCGCTTTGCGCGCGACTACGTCGACGCGCGCCGCTCGATCTCCGAGTGGGTCCTGGCCTTCATGATGGCCTCCCTCATCATGCTGATGCTGCCCGCGATTTTCGCGGACAAGATTCCCGCGCAGTGGCAGGAGTACATCCTCCTGGCTTCCTCCGTCGTCATGTACGGCTCCTTCATCGCCACCGCCGTCGAAGCCTTCTTCGTCTGGCGCACGATCAAGGCGAGGTTCACCGAGAGCCACCCCCGCGAGGACATCCCGCGCGGAACTGGCTACTACACCTTCTCGCGCATGATCATGCCGCGACGCTGGCGCTCCCCGCGCCCCCAGGTCGAGCGCGGGCAGTTCCCGAAGTAAGCGGTCTCAGCCGTCCACGGCCCCGCGTCCTTCCACAGGGCGCGGGGCCGAGTCGCGTCTATCCACAGGCTCTCCGGCCGCCGCCGCCCTATCCACAGGGGCGTGCGCACCGCTGGATACGAGGCCCCTCGCGCGTCGATGCTAGAGGGGGCCGCGGCACTGAGGCCGCGCCGCAGGAAAGGACACCGACATGCACGTTTCAGTCACGCTCACCGCCTCCTCGCAGGTCCACCTCGACGACGAGGCCGCGCGGGCGGCTCAAGGCGCCGTCACCATCGACGAGGCTCCCCCGCCCACGTGCGCTCCCACTGCCCCGGCTGAGTCCCCCACCACTGGCGAGACCCCCGACGCACACCTGCCCGGCGAGGACCCCACCGAGGAGGGGCCACTGCGCGAGGGCCTCTACGGCCCCATGCACTGGCTCGATGACCGCCACGTCACGGCCCTCCTCGCGCCCTACATCTGCGAAGGCTGGGATACGGGAGACTACGCCCGCTTCGCCGACCTGTGTGGCACGGACGCTCGCACGCTGCGTACCCTCCTGCCGCCGCTCGCGCGCGAAGACAGGCAGAATAACGCGCCGCGCATCACGGACCTCCTGCGCGCCGCCACGCGCATCGACGGCCTGACCCTCGACGGCTACGTCATCCGAGCGCCCCGCTGGGACGAGCGCGTCAGCGTCGACACCGTGTGCGTCCCCGAAAGCGCGATCATCGCCCACACGGGCCGCCCCCTCGACGACGAGGCATTCCCGACCTACCAGCACTGGCTCACCCTCGCCGACGTGCTCGGACTCGGGGCAGACGCCGTCCCACCCGACGAGATGCGCTTCCTCCTCCGAGACGCATCATCCACGCGCTGGTGGTGGGCTTGGTGGGACTAATCAACTACCCTAGGAACTATGATCCGACGCGCGTACAACTGGACCTTCCGACACTTCATTTCGCGTTCCGACCCGGAGGCGGCACACCACCTGGGTCTGGGTGCTATTTCCCTCGCCGGGCGATTCGCCCCCACGCGAGGACTCATGCGAGCGACCCTGGGATACCTGGATCCCCGGCGCCGCCCCACACGCACCGTCGGCGGCGTCGAGGTCCCGCTCATGCTGGGCCACCGCGAGCTGCCCTCCCGACTGGGCCTGGCCGCCGGCATGGACAAGGATGCCGAGGCCGTCCTGGGCATGTGCGCCCTGGGCTACGCCTTCGTCGAGATCGGCACCGTGACGCCGCGCCCGCAGCCCGGCAACGAGGCGCCGCGCCTGTGGAGGCTCATGGAGGAGCGCGGCCTGCGCAACCGCATGGGATTCAACAACGCGGGCGCAGACGCGGCCGCCGAGAAGCTGCGCGAGCTGCGCTCGACGCGAGCCGGTCGTGCCGCTATCGTCGGGGCGAACATCGGCAAGAACAAAGTCACCCCAGAGGCCGACGCCCCCGCGGACTACGAGTACTGCGCACGCGCCCTAGCCCACTGGGTGGACTTCGTCGTCGTCAACGTCTCCTCGCCGAACACGCCCGGCCTGCGCGACCTGCAATCCGTCGATCACCTGCGCCCGATCCTGCAGGCCGCTCGCCGCGGCTGCGAGGCCGGCGCCCCCGACCGCATCATGCCCCTCTTCGTCAAGATCGCACCCGACCTGGCGGACCAGGACATCGTCGCGATCGTCGAGCTCACCAAGGAGCTGGGGCTCGCGGGCGTGGTGGCCACCAACACAACGATCAACCACGACATGGGTGAGGGCGGCGTCTCGGGCGCTCCCCTGCTGCCCCGCGCGCTGGCAGTCATCTCCCTGGTTGCTCGCCACCTGAACGACGATCAGATCCTTATCGGTACCGGCGGCGTCTCCTCGCCCGAGGACGCGCTGCGCATGATCGGAGCGGGCGCCGACCTGGTCGAGGCCTTCTCCGCGTTCATTTTTGAGGGCCCCTCGTGGCCTGGCGAGGTCTCGCGCGCCCTCCAGCGCGCCTGAGGACGCCATGATCATCGAGCTGACCAGCGCCGATCTGTCCGCCGATCCGCGACTGGATGACTACACGCGCCTCAAAGACGTCAAGCTCCGCTCGAAACTCGAGCCGGAGCGCGGCCTGTACATGGCCGAATCCACCAACGTCATCGAACGCGCACTGAGCGCGGGCCACAACCCGCGTTCCTTCCTGATGTCCAGCCGGTGGCTGCCCACGCTCTCCCCCCTCATCGAGGCGGCGACGGGGGCAGGCGACGGAGCCGACGTCCCTGTCTTCGTCGCGCCCGAGGACATCCTGGAGCAGATGACGGGCTTCCACCTGCACCGCGGCGCGCTGGCCGCTATGCAGCGCCCGGTCCTGCCCGCCCTGAACGAGCTTCTCGCGACGGCGCGCGGCGGTAGGCCCGCGCGCCGCGTCGTGGTCTTGGAAGACCTCGTCGATCACACGAACGTCGGCGCGGCATTCCGCAGCGCCGCCGCCCTGGGCGTGGACGCCGTCCTCGTGACCCCCTCCTGCGCGGATCCGCTCTACCGCCGAGCTGTCCGGGTCTCCATGGGAACCGTCTTCCAGGTCCCGTGGACGCGCTTGCAGTCCTGGCCCGGCGACATCGCCTTGCTGCAAGACGCTGGCTTCACCGTCGCCTCCCTGGCCCTCTCGGACGATTCCGTCTCACTCGACGACTTCGCTACGCTGCCGGCCCTCCAAGGCCCCGACGCACGCCTGGCAATGGTCATGGGAACCGAGGGCGACGGCCTGGGACGGCGCACCATCGCCGCCTCCGACTACACCGTCAAGATTCCGATGGACCACGGGGTGGATTCGCTCAACGTCGCAGCCGCCTCGGCCGTCGTCTTCTGGGCGACGCGCGGCATCGGCGCCTCCTAGCGCTGCGCACGCGACGTTCGCCGCAACTCTGCCCGGGTGCAACGAAACGAGGCCGGAGCTGGTATCCCAGCCCCGGCCTCGTCCCTCTTGGTCAAACGGTCAACTCACGGATGCCACGAGCTCGTCGATGACCTGGACGCACTCTTCCCACCCGGACACGGCACGCGTCGCGTAGCCCGCCGCCTTCACCGGGTAGTCGTTGCCCTCGGGATCCAGGCGGTCCCCGATGAAGAGCATCTCAGAAGCGGGGATGCCGGTCTCCTCGACCAGCTTGCCCATACCGTAGGCCTTATCGATGCCGCGCGTCGTGATGTCGACCGAGGTCGAGCCGCCGCCGCGCACATCCAGCTCCGGCACGTCGGGCTGCACCGCGTCGCGCAGGGCGGCCTTCTTGGTGCCGTCCGGGTCCCAGGCGCGCTTAGCGTCCAGCGGAGCCTCCTGGCCCAGGGCCGAGAAGGTGATCTGAGAGCCCCGGTCCTCGATGATGTTGCCCCACGGGTTCTCCTCCCACAGGCCAAGCTCGCGGGCGTGGCGCTCCAGGGACTCGATGACGCGACCGGCCACCTCGGGGTCCAGGTCGTGGGCGTAACGCTCGACCCACGCCCCGTCCTCGAAGCGGTAGTAGCGCGTGCCGCAGGTGGGCATCAGGTGCAGGCGCGAGAGCTCCTCGTCGGAGGCGTGGAGATTGTCGAGCACCTGGGTGCGGAACTGCCCCATCTGGCCGCCGGAGATGATGCACACCTCCACGTGGTCCAGCAGGGAGCGCAACGCCACGTCCATCTGGGGCGGGAGCGGCGACTTGGAGGGAGCCAGCGTATCGTCAAGATCAAATGCGATAAGCCTCATAGCGTTCCTTCTGGTCGCGCAGAGCCAGCTGTGCCTCGATGGCTTCCTGAGCAGCCTTCGTCTCCTCGTCCGAGGGAACGGACAGGACCTGCAGGAGCACGACGGAGGCCACGAGGCCACCCCACACGAGCAGGATCGTCAGAATCATCAGAGCGATAGCGGGAGCGGTCACTGGGCGCCTCCTTCGGTCGAAGCGGTTTCGTCAGCGTCATCAGCGAGGATCTGAGCGACCGTCGCCTGGGCGTCCACCGGGCGGTGCTTCCACGGGATGAACGTGAGGATCAGGGAGGCGAGCACAGCGATCGCCACGGACCCCCAACCGAAGATCAGCACGTAACTCGTCGGGTACTTCCCGTAGCCATTCGTCAGCAGGTCGACGATGGACATTGCCATCATGACGAAGAGGACGATCGGGATGACAATTCCGACGAGGGGCTCCCAGAGCCTGGGAACCTTCACGCTGGACACCGAGTTGAGGTGGGCGCGCAGGACGCCGAGGCGCGGGCCGGTCACCGCACACAGGACGGCAAACATGATCGCCGAAGAGACGACGCCGACCGAGTTGATGAAGTTGTCAACAATGTCGAGGTTGTTCAGGCCCGAGCGGGTACCGAAGAGCGCCAGGGAAACGACGGTCGCGGGGACGCCCAGGACGAGAGCCGAGCGGGCGGGCGACCAGCCGAACTTATCCTGGAGCCCGCCGGAGACAACCTGGAGGAGGGAGAGCAGCGAGGTCACGCCGGCCAGGACCAGCGACGAGAAGAAGAGGACGCCGAAGATCGGACCGCCCGGCATCATCGAGATGATCTTCGGGAAGGTCACGAAGGACAGGATCGGGCCGGTCAGGCCCTCGACCTCGGAGACGCTCACGCCGCCCTGGTGGGCCATGAAGCCGACGGCGCTGAAGACGCCGATGCCCGCGAGGATCTCGAAGGAAGAGTTCGCGAAACCGGCGACCAGGGCGGTGCCCGTCAGGTTCGACTTGGGCTTCAGGTAGGAGGCGTAGGTCAGCATGATGCCGAATCCGACGGACAGGGAGTAGAAGATCTGCGCGAAGGCAGCCAACCACACCTTGGGATCGGCGAGCGCCCCCCAGTTCGGCGTGAAGAAGGCGTTGAGGCCTTCGACGGCGCCGGGCAGGAACAGGGCGCGGACGACGAGCGCGAGGAAGAGGATGACGAGGAGCGGCAGGAAGACCTTGTTCGCCGCTTCGACGCCCTTGGACAGGCCACGTCCGATCACGAAGAGGACGAGGATCCACACGAGCGCGAGGGGGATCATGACGGCCCAGGCGGGCGCCCACGAGAAGGTGTCACCGGGGACGACCTGCAGGAACGTGTCGGTGAAGAAGGTCGTCGGGTCATCGCCCCACGCGGCGTTGACGGAGTAGATCGTGTACTGCACGCCCCACGCGAGGACTGCGCCGTAGTAGACCATAATGACGAAGCAGACGAAGGTCTGGAACCAGCCAATGAACTCGCCGCCGCCGATGATCTTGCGCAGCGCCCACGGCGGGGAGCCGCGGAACTTGTGGCCGACCGCGTAGTCGAGCCAGAGCATGGGGATACCGACGAAGACCAGTGCAACCAGGTACGGCACCAGGAAGGCGCCGCCGCCGTTGGAGTAGGAGACGCCGGGGAAACGCCAGATGTTGCCCAGGCCGATGGCCGAGCCGATGGCCGCCAGGAGGAAGCCTGTCTGGCCGCTCCACGAGTCGCGCGCACGGGGCGCGGAGCTGGATGCGGAGGATGACATGAAGTGAAGTCCTTGCATTCGTTTGTATTGGGGATAATGCTCAGTCAGACTATGGCCGTTACACGACGATGTCAGCCACAGTCCACGATACAGAACGTGTTTTTGGCCTCTTTTTGACGTGGTCTTTGCCGACGTGAACGTTCGCAGACGCGCGAACGACGCTCTCCGAGAGCACCCCGCGAGCGTCAGGAAACCATCCCGAAGGCGTGGAATAACGCTGCAATCCCAACGACAACGGGCAGCGATGCGAAGGTCGTCACGAGGACCGTCCCCTGTGCGATCCGCTCCCCCGCCTTCGCACGAGTAGCCGCGATGTAGGCGTTTTGTGCGGAGGGCAGAGCCGCCATGATGGTGACGGACATGAGGGCAGGGCCGGAGAGACCGAGCAGGATTCCGACGCCGCACGCGATCGCGGGTTGAAGGGCAAGCTTGCCGACGATGGCGCAGGCGGAAGCCGCAGCACCCGAATCGCCGCAGGCCGACCGGCGATCCACGAGGGAGGCACCGAAAGACAGGAGAATCATCGGGGGCGCGGCCGCCCCGAGCATCGACGTCGACACGTCGAGGAGCGTCGGCATCGGCCAGCCCGCCGCAGAGAAGAGGAAGCCGCACGCCGCCGCGATCACCATGGGGTTGCGCACGACGACCCGCGCGATGCCGGCAATCGATGGACGCTGCCCCGACCCCACCAGGTCAGCCAGGACGAAAAACATCGGGGTAAAGAAACCCAGTTGGAACACCAGGATGGGAACGACCGCGGAGGCGTCATTCAGCACGTAGACGGCGATCGGGATACCGATATACGCGCCGTTATTGAGGGACGAGGCCATGGCCCCCAAGGCGGTCTCCCCGCGCGTCAGGCGCAGGAAAAGCCTCGCAACCAGCGCGAAAATGAGTGCCGTCCCCACGCCCGATGCCGCGGCCACGGCGAGCGGAGCGCCAAAGACCCCCGACGTGCCGGTTGAGACGATAGCATGGAAGAGCATCGCCGGGCTGGCCACCCAATACGTTGCCGACGCAAGGGTGCCGGCGACCTCCGGCCCGAGCGCGCCCCCGCGGCGAGCCACCCAGCCCACGCCGATGATGAGGGCGATCGACAGAACCGACCAGACAATCGACGCCATGCGAAGAGGAAATCCGTCAGCGCCAGGAGGCCACGGCCTCGTCGACCTTGGTGAGGGCCGAGGCAATCGCCATGTGCATGTCGAGGTACTGGTAGGAGCCCAGGCGCCCGCCGAAGAGCACGTCCTTCTCCCCCGCGGCCATGTCGCGGTAGGCGGCGAGCGTCGAGCGGTCCGACGGCGAGGCGATCGGATAGTAGGGTTCGTCGCCGGGGCGCGCGAAACGCGAGTACTCGCGCTGAATAATCGTGTTCGTCGCGCCAGTGCGATCCCGCTCGGGGTGCAGGTGGGCGAACTCGTGGATACGCGTGAAGGGCACGTCGCGATCCGAGTAGTTCATGACGGAGCAGCCCTGGTAGTCGGGCACGTCCACGACCTCGGTCTCAAAGTCGAGGGTGCGCCAGCCGAGCTCGCCGGCCTCGTAGTCGAAGTAGCGGTCGATCGCGCCCGTGTAGACAACCGGGACCTGGCCGACGGTCGCGGCCTTCGAGAACGGCGACGAGCCGTCGAAGAAGTCCACGCCCGTGTGCACGGTGATGCGCGGGTGGTCGACCATGTTGGCAATCCACGCGCCGTAGCCGTTGAGGGGCAGGCCCTCGTAGCGGTCCTGGAAGTAGCGGTTCTCGTAGGTGAAGCGCACGGGCAGGCGCGTGATAATGGACGCGGCCAGCTCACGCGGGTCGGTCTGCCACTGCTTGGCCGTGTACCCCGCGATGAATGCGTCGTAGAGCGGGCGGCCGATCAAGCTGATGGCCTTCTCCTCGAGGTTGCCGGGTTCTCCCGTGATCTCGGCGGCCTGGCGCTCGATGAGCGCGCGGGCCTGCGCCGGCGAATATGCGGCTCCGAAGAACTGGTTGACCGTGCCCAGGTTGATGGGCAGCGGGTAAACGACGCCCCGGTAGTTCGCGTAGACGCGGTGGCGGTAGTCGTTGAATGCCGTGAATCGGTTGACGTAGGACCACACGCGCTCGTTCGAGGTGTGGAAGAGGTGGGTGCCGTAGCGGTGTACCTCGACGCCGGTCGCCTCGTCGATCGAGGAGTAGGCGTTTCCTCCGATGTGGTCGCGACGCTCAATGAGGGTCACGTTCATGCCGAATCGCTCCGCGGCCTCGCGGGCGAACGTCAGGCCAAAAAAGCCCGATCCAACAACGAGCAGATCCACTCCACTCCCCTTTCACGGTAGTCAGATTAATCGTAGCCGCCTCCACCTGCGGGCGCGCTCGTTTGTGATCGACGAGGCCGGGGCGTGGACTCGCGCGGGCGGCGCGGCGGCGCTCGCTTATCCTTGTTTCTATCAGCTGATACGGGAGGGAGGATCGGTTATGGTGCGCATCGCCGTCGTCGAGGACGAGGCCGTCTCACGTCAACTCCTGGCCGATTACCTCGCGCGCTACAGCGAAGAAAACGACGCGCCATTCGAGGTCACCTATTTCGAGGACGGCGGAGCCATCATCGGCGACTACAAGCCGGTCTACGACATCATCCTCATGGACATCCAGATGACTCACGTGGACGGCATGAGCGCGGCCCGCGCAATCCGCGAGGTCGATCAGGAGGTCGTCCTCGTGTTCATCACGTCCGCCGCGCAGTTTGCGATCCACGGCTACCAGGTGGGTGCGCTCTCCTACCTTATGAAGCCGCTGCCCTGGTTCGCGTTCTCGCAGGAACTCTCGCGGTGTCTCGAGACCGTCGCTAAGCGGCGCGGCGCCTCGGTCCTCCTGCAGTCGGGCACCTCCACGCACCGCATCGACGTCGCCGACATCGTCTACGTCGAGTCGATTAAGCACCGCTTGGACGTGCACACGGTTTCCGACACCTATTCGATCACCTCGTCGCTCAAGGCCATGGAGGATCAGCTCGCCGGTCACGACTTTTTCCGGTCGAACTCGTGTTACCTCGTCAATCTCGCCCACGTGCGCGGCGTCGCCGACCAGGAGTGCCTGATGACGGGCGGGGAACGTCTGCGTATCTCCCGGCCTCGCAAGAAGGCGTTCATGACGGCTCTGGCGAGCTTCGCGGGCGGGATCCACTGACGTGTTCGAATCCCTGCCGGACATCCCACGCCTGTTCACCGCCCTGGCCGAATGGGGCGCCGCCCTCGTGTACGTTGTCGTCGTTGCGCGATCGGCGTCGTCGAACGCCCTGAACCCGAACGCTGCCGTCCCCCGATGGAGGCTCGCCGCTGCGGCCGTCGGTGGCCTCGTGGTGCTCGTCGGAGCCCAGGAGGTGCTCGGCCACGCTCCCCTGTCCCTATGGGTGCCGGGCATGATGACGGCTTACGGTCTCATGTGGAGTGTCATCCGTCTGGGAACTGCACTGGACTGGCGCTGGGTGACGCACATGAGCGCGCGTGCCTTCATCGTCGCAGAGCTCGCAGCTTCCCTCGCTTGGCAGGTCGTCGTGTACTCCCACGCCGACAAGCCCTACTGGCACCCGTTGTCATTCGGCGGGTTTGCAGCGATTGCGGCGACGTGCCTGGGCGTCGTCTACTTCTTCGAACGACGCGTCTGCCGCCAGGGGGCGCTGCCCATTCTCCGTTTCGCGGACCTCGCCTCCGGCGTGTGTATCGGCATGTCGATCTTTGCCCTGTCCAACCTGAGTTTCATCTCGACGGCGACCCCGTTTTCCGGTCGTTCTGGACTCGAGATCTTCTACATCCGCACCCTCGTCGATCTGGCCGGCTATGCGATTCTCTTCGCGCAGTTCGAGCGGATCCAGCAGAGCGCGACCGAGCGCGAACTGACATCCATCCAGGCCTCCCTGGATGCCCAGCACCACCAGTATCTGGCAGCCAAGGAGGACATGGAGCAGGTGGCGCGCGCTCACCACGACCTCAAGCACCAGGTGGAGGCAATTCGCGCGGAGCTAGACCCGGGACGCGCCGCCGCATCCTTTGCCGAGCTCGAGTCCTCGATCGAGCAGATCGGCCAGCAGTACCACAGCGGCAATGCGGTCCTCGATGTCATCCTCACGACGAAAGGCCGTGCGTGCGCGGCGGCCGGCATCAACTTCACGGCGGTCGCCGACGGCGCCCTGCTGGGATCCATGTCGTCGATGGATATCGCCACCCTCTTCGGCAACGCCCTCGACAACGCGATCGAGGCCTCCCGGCGCGTCGACGACCCCGCCAAACGCCTCATCAAATTGGCCCTGTTCCGTCAGGGACAGATGGTGGTCATCCGGGTTGACAACTGGTTCGACGGCCGCCTCAACACGGACGCCGGTGGGCGCCTCACGACAATCAAGCCCGACACCGTCCGACACGGCTGGGGGGTTAAATCCATCCAGTGGACGGCCCGCAAGTACGGTGGCCAGGCGGTGACGGACGTAGCAGACCACTGGTTCACGCTGACGGTGCTTCTCCCGTCCACGAATGCCCAGGAGGACGAATGACGATCATAGACACCCCCCGCCTGCGCTTACGGCCCTGGAACGATATGGACGCACCGGAGCTCTACGAGCTGGCCCGCGATCCCCGCATCGGGATGCTGTGCGGATGGAAACCCTTCGAGTGCATCGATGATGCTCACGAGGCGCTGTCGACCGTCCTGGCGGCACCCGACAGCTACGCGGTGACGCTCGGATCGACCGGTGAAATCGTGGGCTCGATCGCGCTGCGCATTGACACAGACTCCCCCGAGGCAACCGTCGCTGACATCGGATACTGGATCGGCGCACCCTACTGGGGCAACGGTTATGCGACGGAGGCGGGGCGCGCCATCATCGAGCGCGCGCATGAGCTGGGCGTCGAGACGATCATCTTGAAATACTTCGACGGAAACGACGCCTCGCGAAGAGTCTCAGAAAAACTCGGCTTTGCATGGCAGAGCCGCGACGAGGACGTGGAATACCCGCTCATCGGTAAGCTCCTCACCGTCCACCGCACGGAGTTGGCGCTGACGGCGCGCTGACGGCGGCGCCTCTCAGTTGAAGCCGAGGACCGCCGCCGCGACCTTGTAGCCGCCGCGAACAACCGTCGGCGACGCGTGGCGCACGAGGCCGGCGAGCAGGTCCTGGCGCAGGCGGTCCGTGGCCTCGGGGTTGATCTGATCCATGGTCTCCCAGATCTGCTCCTTGAGGGCCAGGTGCTCGGGCGTGCCCGACAGCTGCGCCATGACGGAACAGACGACGGCGTTAATGCGCAGGTAGTGGACCATGTAGCGCCAGAGCTTGTCCTCGACGTCGGCGCGCGGGGGCAGCGCACGGGTCATCGCCTCGTTCACTCGGGCGAGCTGATCCAGGCGCGTGATCATGACCTTCTCGTTGACGGACTGGTCGTCGCGCCCGATGAAGTAGTGGTACAGGTCCACGTCCAGGTAGCGGATCGTCGAAATGTAGGGCAGCGGCACGAACGAGTACAAGTAGTCCACGTAGAACGTGTGCTCGGGCATGACCAGGCCGGAGGCCCGCACGACCTCGGTGCGCATCGTCAGGGCGTGCATCATGAGGTACTGGTCGTAGCGGCAGCGGCGCAGGTCCGCCCAGCCGAAGGTGCGCCCACGCGGCAGGACGTTGCGGTAGCGGATGACGGCCTTGTGAGCCTTTCCCTGCTTGTCGTACACGTAGTTGGTGACGAGCAGGTCCAGGTCGCGCCCGGCCTCGCGTTCCTCGCGCAGGACGTCGAGCACGGCGTTCGTCGCACGGCGGTCCAGCCAGTCATCGGAATCAACGACGCGCACGTGCGTACCGGTGGCGGCGGCGAGCCCGGCGTTCACGGCGCCGCCATGGCCCTTGTTTTCCTGGTGGATAACCCTCACGGAGGGGTAGCGAGCGGCCCACTCGTCGGCAATTTCCGCGGTGCGGTCCTTCGAACCGTCGTTGACGATGATCGCTTCGAGTTCGTCGCCGTATCCGACGAGCGTGGTCAGCGCCCGATCAAGGTAGTCTTCGGAATTGTAGGCGGGCACGATCACCGTTAGCAGCGGCGCGCTCATGGAGTCTCCTCTCGTGAAGTCTCCCCGTAGTTTACTGTGCCGCGCTGGCCTGCGCGTCCTCCGGCGTTGCTTCCTGCTTGAAAATCACCTTAAAGATGGGGAAGAACACCCAGAAGGAGATGGCCGCGTTGATGATCATCGTGATGACGTCGGCGACAGTTTCGCCGCCCGCGCCCATCGCACCGATCGCCCAGGCGTAGATCGGGTCCTTGTAGAGAACCTGGAGGGCGGCCGCGGCGATCGTGATGACGACGTAGGCGACCGTGTACCAGAACGCTGCCTTTCCTACTGACGAGTTGGATTTGAAGGTGACGTTGCGCTGGGCGAAGAAGTTGATGACCTGCGCGATCAGCAGGGTGATCTCGACGGCAAGGAAATAGGCGAGACCGCCGCCTCCTCCCATCGACATGGAGCCCGCCGGGTAGTCGAAGAGGAAGACCGTGTGCCCGTGGGAGACGCCGACGGGCAGGAACTGGAAGGCCGTGTCGACGAGGCTCGTGTGCGCGAATGCCGCCTTGAATGCTGGCATGAGGACCAGCTGCAGCACCGTGATGCCGTTGGAGAGGATGAAGAAGATGATGAACTGGGCGGCCGTGGTGTGCTTGTCTTCGAAGGCAGTCCACCAGCGCTTGAGAGCCTGCATGAGTTGTCCTTTACGTCAGTGTGTTGAACGAGGCCGGGGCCGCGTCATCGGGTCTGGTCGAGTTCGCGCTGGGTGGCCTTGTTGGCGCGCGCGTTGGAGATAAAGCCGAGGGCGGCGCGGGTGAGTCCTCTCAGGGGGTGCCCGTTGACGGCCAGGAGGATCGCGTCCACCATGTCGGGGCTTGCCGCGCCGTTGCTCATCTTCGCGATGGCACGGAACGGCATGTTGAGGACGAAGAGAATGTTGAGGTCCGGGTTCCCCTTCGCGTCTGCCTTCGCCTTGAGGGCGTGGAGTTTGCGTCCCGCGACGCGGGCGAGCCAGGTCTTGGCGCGCGTCATCTCAGACAGCGGGTCGGAGGCGACCAGGTCGTCCGCAGGGTGTGCGGTGGGAATAGTCCGACCCAAGAGCACCGCGAATTCGCCGTTCGTCACGCTCGCGACATCGGCGCTCAGGTAGTGACCCAGGGCCGGGTCGATCGGCGCGGGAGTGGTGCCGGAGACCTCGAGGGTGGCGCTCAGGGGCGTGTCGACGACGTTGCGCCCCACGTGGACCCACCAGGTTCCGGCCTCCCTCTCCCACGCACCGCGCGAGGTCTCCCAGTGGCGGAAGGTGTAGCGATCGAAGGGGATGGTGACGCGCACCGACTCACCGGCTGCGACCTCGACCTTGGCGAAGCCCTTGAGCTCGCGGGCTGGGCCGAACACGCCTCCGGGGGCGCTCACGTAGAGTTGGACGACCTCGGCGCCGTCGCGCGTGGAGGTGTTGGTGACCGTCAGGGTCGCCCCCTCCTGGTTCACGGTGAGGTCGGAGTATTCGAAGCTCGAGTAGGACAGTCCGTAGCCGAAGGGGAAGGCAACGTCGACGCCCGCGGTCGTGAAGTAGCGGTACCCGACGAAGGGGCCTTCGCGGTAGTAGGACAGCGGGCCGGCCGCCGGGTACCAGGCGGCCGTCGGATGGTCCTCGTAGGAGAGCGCGTATGTTTCGGCCAGGCGCCCCGACGGGTTAACGACACCGGTGAGGACGTCGAGCATCGCACCTGCGCCTCCCTGACCGGTCAGGTAGCCGTTGACAAGCGCGGGCACTGAGCCGGCCCACGGCATCTCGACGCTGGCCCCACCGGTGAGCACGACGACGGTACGCGGATTAGCGGCAACGACGGCCTCGACGAGTCGATCTTGCCCATCGGGAAGCCGCATGTGGGGCCTGTCCAGCCCCTCGGACTCAGCGAGTTCGTCGAGTCCCACGTATAGCAGTGCCACGTCGGAGCGCGCGGCGAGGGCCACGGCCTCGGCGATGAGGGCGTCGCTCGTTCCACCATGACGGTCGTAGCCGCGCGCGTATCCGGTCAGGACGAGGCCTCGGGCCGCCTCTCCCTGCGCCTCGAGCAGCTCGCGCGGAGCCTCGGTGCGCGTGGGGTTGACCTGGGAGGAACCCGATCCCTGGAAGCGCGGCGTGTCAGCAAGGTCGCCGATGAGGGCAACGCTCGTGCCGACACTCAGAGGCAGGAGATCATCCTCGTTGCGCAGGAGCGTAATCGCCTCGGAGGCGATGCGCGTAGCCAGCTCGTGGTGCTCCTCGAGGTCGTAGGGCGTAGGCGCGGGCAGGCCGGCGCTCGCGGCCGCCACGTTCAAGACCTCCTGGGCGCGCGCGTACACGTCGGCGGCCTCCAGTTCACCGGCCTCGACGGCCGCGACAATCTGTCGGGCGCCCGCCAGACCCGGGGCTGGCATCTCCAGGCTGCCACCGGCACGAGCCGCCTCAACCGCACTGTTCGAACCGCCCCAGTCAGAGACGACCATGCCGTCGAAGCCCCACTCGGTACGCAGGATGTCGGTGAGAAGGTGCTTGTTCTCGTGCGCGTAGACGCCGTTGACGAGGTTGTAGGAGCTCATGATCGCTCGCGGCTTGGCAGTGCGGCACACGATCTCAAAGCCGGTCAGGTAGATCTCACGCATCGTGCGCGCGTCCACGATCGAGTCCGACGCCATGCGTCGCAGCTCCTGGGAGTTAACCGCGAAGTGCTTAGGGCAGGCGGCGGTCCCCGTCGACTGGATTCCTTCGACGAGGCCCGCGGCCATGCGTCCGGCGAGGATCGGGTCCTCGGAGAAGTACTCGAAGTTACGTCCACACAGGGGAGAGCGCTTGATGTTCAGGCCGGGGCCGAGCAGGACGTCCACGCCGAGGCCGCGCGCCTCCACACCCAGCGCCTCACCCATCTCACACGCCAGGTCGGGATCCCAGGTCGCCGCGAGCGCGGAGGCCGTCGGGAAGCAGGTCGCCTTCTCGGCCTCGGCGATGCCCAGGTGATCCGCGTCGCCGAGTTGGCGGCGCACGCCGTGGGGCCCGTCGCTCATCACGAAGGAGGGAACGCCTGCCGCCCGGATCGCACGGGAGTCCCAGGCGCTGGAACCGGACAGAAGCGCCGCCGCTTGCAGGAGGGTGAGGTCACTAGCGTCCGTCAGTGCTGCGTGTTCCATCGTCGTGAACTGCCTTTCGTGCTCCATCGCGGGTGTTGTCGATGGTTCCAGTGTGGACCGTTGTCGTTGCGCTGGACCGACCGTGCGCATGATTTGTCGTTTGCGGGGCCTGTTCTGCACGTCCGTGGCCTTTTGTCACTGAGATAAGATGGTTGTATGAGAGACACCGATGTTCCTGCGCAGGCTCGAAACGAGGCCGGTTCTCCCCGCGCGGTCTTCGTTGACATCGACGGGACGCTGTGCGATTCACGTCAGCGCGTCCCCGACTCAGCTATTCGCGCGTTGGCACAGGCACGTGAAAGGGGCCACCGCCTGTTTGTTTGTACGGGACGTTCCGTGCCCGAGGTCTACCCTCGCTTCGTCGACCTAGGCTTCGAGGGCATTGTCGGCGGGGCCGGAGGATACGCCGCCGTTGGTAACAAGGTGCTGCTCGACGAGCGAATGCCTCGCGAGCACGTCGATGTGTTGACTGCCCTGTGGGAGGACCTTGACGCTTTCTTCATCTGGCAGGGCCCCGACCAGATGGGTCCCTCCGAGGGCTACCTCGACTTCTTTGTCCCCCGCGCCGGCAAACATCCTGAGGACTGGATCGAATACGCTCAGTCAATTTCGCCCTTTATCGTCGACATCGACGGTGGGGCTTTCACGAAGGTGACGGCCTACGTGCCACCGGACAAGGCCTCCCTGGAGCGCGTGAGCGCCGCCCTCCCGGAAGGCTACCGGGCCATCATCGGCTCGGTGGGAGCGGCCGGGTATGTCCCCTTCGAGATCATTCCGGATCACCTGTCCAAGGCGGTGGGTATCCAGGCCGTCTGCAAGCACGTCGGTATTGCCCTGTCTGACACCGTGGCGATCGGCGACTCCAATAACGACGTCGAGGCCGTGGCGCGCGCTGCCGTCGGCATCAGCATTGGCGGTGGCTGCGATGACCTGGTTGCGGTCGCCGACATCGTTGCCCCCGCAGTCGGCCAGGGCGGCCTTGCCTGGGCGCTGGCAGCCGCCGGACTCATCGACGAGGCACCCACACCGGCCTAGGCCTCGGTGATGACAGATGGTTCTCTCCGTCAGATCCTGGCTCCACCACCCACTCACCCATAACGTTGCTTTCATGCACCTGTGGGCGGGACAAACCGCCGCAGAGATCGGCTTCCAGGTGGGAGCCCTGGCGACCTCGGCGATCGCGATCAGCCTCCTGCACGCCAGCGAAACTCAGATCGGACTGCTTTCCGCCCTGCAGACCCTCGCATTTTTGCTCGTCGGCTTGCCCGCCGGCGCCTGGGTGGACCGGTGGCGCAAGCGCCACGTCATGATCGCCGCGAACCTCACGCGCATCACGGCCCTGACGTCTATCCCCCTGGCCTACATCCTCTCGTCACTGACCCTCGTACACCTCATGGTCGTCGCCACCATCCTCGGCCTATCCACCGTCTTCTTCGACGTCGCCTACCAGTCCTACGTCCCGCTGATCGCCTCCAAGCGGTACATCGGCGCGGCCAACGGGCGCCTCGAGGCCTCGTACCAGGTCGGCCTTGCCGGGGGTCCGGGGCTGGGCGGCTGGCTCCTCGGCATCGTGGCTGCTCCCTTGGTCTACCTGCTGACCGCCGCCACCTACGTTGCGTCCACGTGGGCGATCTGGCGCATTCGCACGCCCGAGCCCACTCCTGTGCGCAGCGATGCCACGCTCGGCGCCCAGATACGCGAGGGCCTCGCCTTCGTGCGCGGCCAACGCATTCTCTACCCGCTCTTTTCCTGCATTGCCGCCGCGGCCTTTGCAAACGCGGGCATCCGGGTGCTGCTGCCCCTCCTCGTGCTGCGCACCCTGAGCATGAGCGCCACGCAGCTCGGCTTGTTGCTCAGCGCCGGGGCGATCGGCGGATTCCTCGGGGCGCTCACCCGGCCAGTGTGGATCGCCCACCTGGGAATCGGGCGCACCCTCGTCATCACCAATATCATCGGCGTTCTCGTGATTGTCGCCCAGCCGGCCTCCATTCACGCCCCGGGCATGGCCGCGTGGATCATTGCCGTGAGCGGCGTCGCCTCTTCCTACTTCCTCACCGTCTACAACGTCACCCAGATGAGCCTGCGTCAGGAAATCTGCCCGCCCGACATGCTTGGGCGCATGAACGCGATCTTCCGCTTCGCAGTCTGGGGCGTCATGCCGCTCGGCTCCCTCGCATCGGGTGTCGTCGCGTCCTGGGCAGGCGTCGAGGCGACCATGTATATCTTCACAGCGACCTCAATCGCGGCGGGCATCGCCATGGGCTTCACCCCTGCGGCTCGTATTCGAGGGGCGAGCGCCGCCGACGTCTCATAATGTGACGCGCGTCCGGGAATTATCCGCGCACCCACCCGCCCGAGCGCGATACCATAAGTGTGAGGCAAACCGCATACGCCAAGGAGGACACCATGAGCACCGCAACGACCATCGTCGAGGCCCTGGGCGGTTGGGACAACATCTCCAACCTGGAAGCCTGCATCACGCGCATTCGCCTGGACGCGGCGAACACCGACCTCATCGACGAGGCCAAGCTGCGCGCCGCCGGCGCCTTCGATGTCGTCATCGTCGCAGACACGGTTCAGGTCGTCATGGGCCCCGACTCCGAGGACCTCGTCGACGAGATGCTCGCCAGTCGGTGACACTCTCGGTCCGAGCGCCCTTCTCCGCGCACGTCGTACCACTGAGCGAAGTACCCGATCCAGTCTTCGCCAGCGGCGTTGTCGGTGACGGCTGCGCACTTGTGCCCACCGCCGCCGAGGACTGCGTCACCGTGCATTCCCCCATCAACGGCGTCGTCACGAAGCTCAAGCCGCACGCGGCCATTGTGACCTCCACACGCGGCGTCTCGATCCTCGTCCACCTGGGCATCGACACGGTGAGCCTGCACGGCAAGGGCTTCGCCCTCCTGCTCGAGGAGGGCGACGTCGTGGCGACCGGCGACCCGCTCATCCATTGGGATCTCACCCCGGTTCGCGACGCGACCCTTTCCCCCTGCGTCCCTATCGTCATCGTGAGCCCACCCGGTCTCACGGCGACGTCGCATGCGCTTCGCAGCCAGGTCTCCATCCTCGACCCGATTTTCTCCATCGAGGATCCTGCCTAAGGGGACGCGGCACGCGAGGCAGCCCACGACACACGACAAACGAGTAACCCCGCAGCCTCTGAGGGCTGCGGGGTTACTGCTTGATGTCCCGAGGTCAGTGTCAGCGCACCGATCCGGTCAGCAGGGCGAAAAGCGAGGTGAGGCGCTCGTTGCTGGGCAGATCCTCAATGAAGACCTCCTCGCCGTCAGAGTCGCACAGGGGCACGCACCAGTTGGGGTACTGGTCCGCTCCGGTACCGGGCATGTTCTGCGGGCGCACGTCACCCACCGCGTCGACCAGCGAAGCGACAACGAGCTTGGAAGGAACCTTCGCGACGTAGCGGTACAGGCCCTCAACCATCTCACGTTCGGACGGCTCCGCGCCGTCGACGCACCCATACTCGTGCAGGCGCGCCGCAACCTGCTCCAACTCCAGGCGGTCGCCCGCGCGCACGGTCTCGATATCGTCGGTCAGCAGGCCGAGCTCGCCGCGCAACGTGGTCTGGATGCCGCGGATGTAGCCGAGGGTCGGGGGCAGATCGTGGATATTGACCGCAGCCAGCGCCCGTTCGCGGTAGTGCTCGGGACGCAGCGGCCAGCCGCCGCCGTCCTTTTCGAACCACACGACCGAGGTGCCCAGAACGCCGCGATCACGCAGGTAATCGCGCACCCACGGCTCGACAACGCCCAGATCCTCGCCGATGACGACCGCACCGGCACGCTGGGCTTCGAGCAGGATGACGCCGATCATGGCCTCGTGGTCGTAGTACACGTAGGTGCCCTCGGTGGCGGCGCAGCCCTCCGGGATCCACCACAGGCGGAACATGCCCAGGATGTGGTCGATACGCACGGCACCCGCGTTGGCCAGGGCGGCACGAACCATGTCGCGCAGCGGCGTGTAGCCACTCTCCGCGAGGGAACGCGGCGACCACGGCGGCTGGGACCAGTTCTGGCCCTGCTGGGAGTAGACGTCCGGCGGGGCGCCCACGGTCATGCCCGTGGCGAAGAGCTCGGGACGGCTCCACTTCTCGGAGCCATGACCGTGCACGCCCACGGCCAGGTCGGCCATGATGCCGATCTCCATGCCGACCTCACGCGCCACCTGCTGGGCGTGAGCGAGCTGCTCAGAGGCGATCCACTGGCACCACTCGTAGAAGTTCACGCGGTCAGCCAATTCGAGGCGCTCAAGTTCGACGCGCGGCGAGGACGAGCGCTCAAGATCCTCGGGCAGCTCGATCGTCCCCTCGCGCTCCACGAGAGCACACCACAGCGCATAGTTCGACAGCTCGGTTCCGCCGTCTTCGACGAAATGATCGAACTGGGACTGGCGGTGGTAAGAGCGCGGCACGGCGAAGATCATCTCAAGTGCCTTGCGCTTGGCCTCCCACGCACGATCACGGTCGATGAGATCCTCGCGGCTTGCGAACTGGCGCGTCTCCTCGCGCAGCTGCTCGATGGTCTCGCGCGCGGACTGCGGCAGCGCCGCGTATTCCTCGATGGACTCGGGGCGAACGTAGATCTGGTTGAGCCACCGCCGCGACACCGGCAGGTACGGGGACGTCTCCAGCGGAGAAACGGGCTGCGAGGCGTGCACCGGATTGATGAGCAGGAAGTCCGCGCCCTTGTCCGCACAGACGGCGGCCAGATCGGCCAGGTCTGTAGCATCGCCGATACCCCAGGAGGATGCCGAGCGCGTCGAGTAGAGCTGGGCATTGACGCCCCACGCGCGGCGGGAGGACTCCAGAATGGGCAAAGAGAGCGCATTCGGGACGATGATGAGGGTCGCAGATTCGACGCGCCCACCTTCGACGGTGGCGACGAGGCGGTGCCATCCCAGCGGCAGCCAGTGAGGGACATCGAAGGTCGCGCGACCCACGAGCTCACCGTCAATCATGCGCGGGGGCACGTAGCGATCGATCTGCTCGCACTGCCCCTTGCGCCCGTCTTCGAGAACCCACTGCACGTTGACCCACGAGCCGTCGGGCACGTTCACGGGGAAGAGGTAGCCGCCGCCCTCGCGGGCGACGATCGTCGGAGGCAAGGTCCGACGCCACTCGCGCTCCTCGGTCAGCTGCATCGCATGGTCGACGTCTCCCACCGTGGACGATTCGTTGAGGGGAAGACCGAGGGCGCCGAGAACCTTGAGAAGGGTTGGGGCGCCAACGCCCACCCAATTCCCATACCAGTCCCAAAAGCCGGTCGCGATGCCGTTAGCATCGGCGATACGTCGCAGCTGGTCGATATTGTCTGATGCGGGGGAATGGATATCCACGGAAACTAGCTCTCTACGTTGTGGGCTGGGAACATCTCAATATTATGCGTGGGCCCGCTGTGACAGAGCCTCCACAGGCGTGTCATGGGCCACGGATTGAATCGACGCGATCATCGCGGTCGCAATATCGTCGGAGTTTGCCCCGCACACAATCTGAACAACATCACCCGAACGCACGACGGCCAACACGCCGTCGACGCGCAGTGCAGCTTCATCGACCGCCCGCTGAGTCTTTACTTGAACACGGATGCGCATTGTGCAAGGTTCGACCTCAACGATATTGAGGTGTCCACCCAGCGCGTCGATAAGCGTCTGTTCGATCGCCATCGGAGCCCCTTTCACGCTGTCGAAATTTTGCGATTCGAGTCACATAGTAGATGTGACCTGCACAAAAGGCAAGTGGGGTCCGCAACATGGGTACGCGGCTTGTCAAGCCGGCCATACCCCCTGGAGAGTGCTCGTTTCGATGACATGCAGCACCGACTATTGATACTGTCAAACCTCCTTGAAAATGACGCCGGAGCAGCCGCCCGACGACAAACGAGCACGCCACCGAGGCCTCGTGACAACGACGAGCGGGGGAAGGCCATACAGCCCTCCCCCGCCCCGGCGACAAGTGTCAGTCGCGCGTCAGCTTGCGGTGCGTCACGCGGTGCGGATTGGCGGCGGCCTCACCGAGGCGCTCCACCTTGTTCTTTTCGTAGGCCTCGAAGTTGCCCTCGAACCAGTACCACTTGTCGGGATGCTCCTCGGTCCCCTCCCACGCGAGGATGTGGGTGGCGACGCGATCCAGGAACCAACGGTCGTGTGTGACAACGACGGCGCAACCGGGGAAAGCCAGGAGGGCGTTCTCCAGCGAGCCGAGGGTTTCGACGTCCAGGTCGTTGGTCGGCTCGTCCAGCAGGAGGAGGTTGCCGCCCTGCTTGAGGGTCAGGGCCAGGTTCAGGCGGTTACGCTCACCACCGGAGAGGACGCCCGCAGGCTTTTGCTGGTCCGGGCCCTTGAAGCCGAACGCCGAGACGTAGGCTCGAGAGGGCATCTCGACGTTGCCGACCTGAATGAAGTCGAGGCCGTCGGAGACAACCTGCCACAGGGTCTTGTCGGGGTCGATGCCGGCGCGAGTCTGGTCGACATAGCTAATCTTGACGGTCTCGCCGATCGTCAGCTCACCACCGTCGAGGGGCTCCAGGCCGACGATCGTCTTAAACAGCGTGGTCTTGCCGACGCCGTTGGGGCCGATGACGCCCACAATGCCGTTGCGCGGCAGAGAGAAGGACAGGCCGGAGATGAGCGAGCGATCGCCAAAGCCCTTCTGGAGATCCTTGGCCTCGATGACCACGTTACCCAGGCGCGGGCCCGGCGGGATCTGGATTTCCTCGAAGTCGAGCTTGCGAGTGCGCTCAGCCTCGGCGGCCATTTCCTCGTAGCGGGCCAGACGAGCCTTCGACTTTGCCTGGCGACCCTTGGCATTCGAGCGGACCCACTCGAGCTCTTCCTTCAGGCGCTTGGCCAGCTTGGCATCCTTCTGCCCCTGAACCTGCAGACGCTTCTCCTTGGTCTCCAGGTAAGTCGAGTAGTTGCCCTCGTAGGGGTAGAGGTGACCGCGGTCGACCTCGGCGATCCAGCCGGCGACGTGGTCGAGGAAGTAACGGTCGTGGGTAACGGCGATGACCGCGCCCGGGTAGGACGCGAGGTGCTTCTCCAGCCAGAGGACAGACTCGGCGTCCAGGTGGTTGGTCGGCTCGTCGAGGAGCAGCAGGTCGGGCGCCTCGATGAGGAGCTTGCACAGCGCGACGCGGCGGCGCTCACCACCCGACAGGACGGAGACAGGCTGATCCGGCGGCGGGCAACGCAGCGCGTCCATCGCCTGATCGAGCTGGGAGTCGATGTCCCACGCATTGGCCGCATCGATCTGCGTCTGCAGCTTACCCATCTCGTCCATGAGGGCATCGAAGTCGGCGTCCGGGTTGGCCATCTCTTCGGAGATCTCATTGAAGCGGGCAAGCTTGGCGAAGATGTCGGCCGCGCCCAGGCGCACGTTTTCGATGACGGTCTTCGTCTCGTCCAGGACAGGCTCCTGCATGAGGATGCCGACCGAGTAGCCGGGGGTCAGGCGAGCTTCACCGTTGCTGGGCTCGTCCAAGCCGGCCATGATCTTCAGGATCGAGGACTTGCCGGCACCGTTGGGGCCGACCATGCCGATCTTGGCGCCCGGAAAGAAGGCCATGGTGACATCGTCGAGGATGACCTTGTCACCGATGGCCTTGCGAGCCTTGATCATCTGATAAATAAACTCCGCCACGTTACTCCGTTCGGGTGGTTCGGGGCGCGCACGCGCGCGCGGGTTCCCCTCTATCGTAGCGACCCAGTGCGCGCGGGGTCATAGCCCGGGGCGAGGCAGGCGTCGGTGATCCTCATCTCAGGGCCAAATTGCGCGGGTTTCGCACCTTCCGCGCAGTGCCGCGCATCGCGCTTGGTTACGCCTCCGTAGTGATTTGCCAAAAACTATTGCAATTTTTTAAAAAGTACGTGCATGTCGCCAACTTTTAAGACAAACTTTTAAGTACCGGGGCGCATGTGCGCCTCTGTCAAACACGGCCACCCACGGGAAGGAGAGCACATGAGAGCCCCCACGCGCATCTCCATCGACACGGCGCACGCCCCCGTCTATCACGTTCCCAGTGCCTCCTCGACGCTCGACGTGGCCGCCCACCTCCTCGCGGACACCGCCACGCCCACCCCCCACCTGACGACCGTCATCGCCGATAGTCAAAGCGCGGGACGCGGGCGACTCGGACGCTCCTGGGTCACCCCACCCGGCCAGGCCCTCCTCGCCTCCACGATCGTCTCCCTGCCCGCATCCCTGCCCACCGAGGCGCTGGGATGGCTCCTTCATGCCTGCGCGCTGGCCGTGCGCGACGCCCTCTCCGAGCGGCTGACACCCCTCGGCCACGCGATCACCCTCAAGTGGCCCAACGACGTCCTCGTGGACGGTCAACGCAAAATCTGCGGCATGCTCGCCCAACTCGCCCCTGCCTCGTCCCCCTTCACGACCTGCGTCATCCTCGGCTACGGCATCAACATCGCCCAACCAGCCGGGACCATGCCCACCGCCCACGCCACCTCCCTGTTCGCGCAAGGCGACACCCTCGCCGGCGAGGACCCCACAGGAGTCTCCCACCAGCTCCTCGCCGCGATCTTGGCCGGGCTCGACGCGCGCATCCGCGCCCTCATCGCCCACGGCGACGCCGCCTCCAGCGGCCTTCACGCCGAGGCCGAGGCCGCCCTGCCCCTCATCGGCACCCGCATCGTTCTCGCCAGCCCCACCGACGCGCACGGAACTCCCGCGCTCGAAGGACTCGCAACCGGACTCGCCCCCAGCGGAGCGCTGCTGCTGCGCACCGACGACGGGTGCACCCACCAGATCGACGCCGGAGACGTCCTGACGACCGGCACCCCCCTGACCCCCGTTCACGACACCAAGGAGAAGCGTGCGAACAATTAACCGAATCCTCGTCGCCAACCGCGGCGAAATCGCCCTGCGCGTGTGCCGTACCGCCACCGACATGGGTATCGCCACGATCGCCGTCTACGCCGACCAAGACATGGCCGCGCCCCACACGCGCGAAGCCGACGAGGCGCTCTCCCTGGGCGGAGACGACGCCGCGTCCACCTACCTCAACGGCGACAAGATCCTGGCCATCGCCCTCGAAACGGGAGCCGACGCCATCCACCCCGGATACGGCTTCCTGTCCGAAAACTCCGAATTTGCGCGCGCCGTCGAGGACGCCGGCATCGCGTGGCTGGGCCCCTCCTCCTCCGTCATCGACGCCCTGGGCGATAAGATCAACGCCCGCCGCATCGCCCAGGCGTGCGGCGTCGCCCCCGTACCCGGCGTCTCTGAGCCCGTGACCTCGCGCGACGAGGTCGAGGCCTTCATCGCCTCCGCCGGTTACCCCGTGGTGCTCAAGCGCGCCGACGGCGGCGGCGGACGCGGCATCAGCATCATCCGCACGGCAGCCGACCTGGACCTGTTCTTCGCGCGCCACACCGACGCCGCCGACCTCGGCGCCCACTTCGTCGAGCGCTTCGTCGAGGTCGCCCGCCACGTCGAAACCCAGTCCGCGCGCGACTCGCTGGGTAACTTCCACGTCATCTCCACGCGCGACTGCTCGGTCCAGCGCCGCAACCAGAAGCTCGTGGAAGAAGCCCCCGCGCCCTTCCTGCCCGACGGCGCCCACGACAAGCTCGTCGAAGCCTCCCGCGCGCTCTTCGAGCACGTCGACTACGTCGGCGTCGGCACCGTCGAATTCCTGCTCGAACCGGACGGCAACATCTGGTTCCTCGAAGTCAACCCGCGCCTCCAGGTCGAGCACCCCGTCTCCGAAGAGGTCACCGGCATCGACCTGGTGCGCGAGCAGATCCGCATCGCCCAGGGCCTGGCACTCACCACTCCCCCCGAGCCGCGCGGCCACTCCTTCGAGTTCCGCATCACCTCCGAAGACCCCTCCAAGGACCTGACCCCCACCGCGGGCCGCCTCGACGAGGTGCACTGGCCGCTCGGCCCCGGCATCCGCCTCGAACTCGGCATCGACCAGGGCGACTCCGTCCAGACCGCCTTCGACTCCATGATCGCCAAGGTCATCGTCACAGGCGCCGACCGCGAGCAAGCCCTGGCCCGTTCCCGCCGCGCGCTGGCCGAATTCTCCGTCCAGGGCGTCGCCACCCCCGTTCCCGTCTACCAGGACATCATCAACGATCCCGACTTCTGCGGCGTCGGCGGCTTCAACGTCTCCACCCGCTGGTTCGAGACCACGTTCATGCCCCAGCACGACTACTCGGATCTGGCGACCCCCGCCGAGGCCTCGTCCACCGCGGACCTGCCCCGCCAGACCTACATCATCGAGCTCGACGGCCGCCGCGTCTCCCTGACCCTGCCCGCCGGCATGTTCAACGCCCCCTCGGCCCCCGCT
>NZ_ALIY01000081.1:0-2321 GCF_000283035.1 Actinomyces sp. ICM58 | reverse complement strand
ACCGCCACGGCCAGCGGCACCGCCACGAGCAGAACCCGCGCCGCCCTCGCGACCAAGGGCACCGGAGACACCACTGCGGCCAGCAGCACCGCCGCGACCGGCGGCACCAGCACCACCGCGACCGGCGGCACCAGCACCGCCACGACCTGCCACGCCAGCGCTACGAGCACCGGACTGACCGCCGGTACCCACCACGCCGCCACGACCAGCAGCACCAACGCCGCCGCGGCCGGCAAGACCGGCACCGCCACGCGAGCCCGCGCCGCCGGAACCGGAAGAACCGACGGGAGCCATGCCAGAACGCATACCAGCACCACCGACGCCACCGCGACCGGCAACGCCAGCGGCGCCGCCGGGCATCGTCGACGGACGCAACACGCCACCGGCGGGAGCCACGGAGCGCAGCGCGGAGCCGGAGGAACCTGTAGCGAGCCCACCGATACCAGAGAAGCCGCCACCGCCGCGCGCGGCAGCCAGGCCCCCAACGCCAGCCGTGGTTCCAGCTACGAGTGTGCCACCCGCGATACGGGCAACGTTGCCACCAACCGGCGGAGTCGCACGCCATGCGGGATCATTCGCGTTGAGCACATCGGCTGGCATGTGCCCACCGGCAGGGCCATTGGGCGTCATACGAGGATTGATAGGAGTGCTGGTGACATCGATGTGTGCCAACTGATTCGGATCAGTGATTGGGTTGGAAATACTGCCCGGCTGATCCCCCGTGGGCCGGACCCAACCGCTCGTGCCAGAAGCACCAGTGGTGACACTCGACAGCCCGCCGCCACCATTCACGTGAGCGCCTCCGCCACCGCCACCCCCATTGGAGCGACCGACACGATTGAGGAGGTTCCGGGCAGCGTCCACAACAGCTGCACCCACAGATCCGCCTGCGGGTTGCCACGCTTCCGGGGTATAGTCATCCATCTTGGTGTACAAGCCAGATGCGTGATCGCTGCCCCGCGCGTTGAGCTTATCAAGAATCGCGTCGGCAGCAGCTTCACGCTTCTCATTATTCTGGGCCTCAAGCGCAGCGATATAGGCGCGCCCCGTGACCTCAACTGCACCCGCGCGCGCAGCGACCGTAGGATCCTGGATGGTCACCTTCTCGTCAGAGTTACGCAGGTACTCGAGACTTTCCGGCACCAACACTGGGCTCAAGGAACGACCGCTGTCCACCAAGGAAGACATCTCGTCGCGCAGCGCGACGTGGTGAGCCTTCGTGGTGGCGATATTACTCATGTGGAGATTCGCATCACCCACAAAATCCGTCATCCAGCCGCTTGCGCCTTCCTTGGTCTGCGACTGCCCCGTACTCTGGTCGGTAGCGAAGTCTGACGACGTAGAATGCGCGTTATCAACCTTTCCATGCGCTTCTCCCGACCGAGAATTCTCCTGGTAATCGGAATCACCAAGAGGCTCAATCGTCAGTTCGATCAGCTTCTTAACGCGCTCATAATTCGGCGATGAAACCACGGTACAACCTCACATGCACTCACAACGCTCAGACAAAATTCTGGAAGCACACGCGGTGCGTGTAGCTCCCACCAGACAACCACCGCGGGGAGGGGACACGCCCCTCCCCGCAGCGATCACACACTCACTCAGCCACCAAAACCAGCAGCGTTACGCGAATCCGTGGCCTCAGCAGCCTGACGAGCCTCAGACACAGCAGCCGACACACTCTGCAGGATCTCCACGATCCCGTTCATGCCATCAGTCCACTTCGCCTTCGACACCTCATACGCCTGCTTCGCCTGACCATCCCAGGACGACTGCAGCTGACGCAGCTGCGAATCCATATCCTCAAGCTTGCCATTGAGCGAGTTCACACCCGCACCCATATCAGCAACAGCCTGCTCAATCTGACCGTAGTTGTACAGAATATCAGCCATGATAAAAAACCTTCCCTACTCTCAATCAGCCAAGCATCGACTGGAACTTGTTCATCACAGCGGCCTGCTCGTCTTCGTTCGCCTTAGACTTCGCATCCGCCGAACGCATCGCAGCATGCAGCTCCGTGAGCGCCTCGGTCACCTTACGAGCCTCAGCATCCCACTGAGACATCACCTTCTGGAACGCCGACGCAGCCTCACCCTGCCATGCAGAGCCAATGCCAGCCAGCTTCGACTGCAGCGAGCTCAGCTCAGACTGAATCTGCCCCTGCGCGTCCTCAATAGTCTGCGCGCCCTTGAGCAGCGCACCCTCTAGAGCCTTCTGATCGGTCATATTTCCTCCCAGATCATCGATGGGAGAACGCCCCCACAACGGGAACGCCCTACTTGCAACGCCAGTCTAACCACACAACCCACCAAAAGTCTAAC
>NZ_ALIY01000080.1:0-12226 GCF_000283035.1 Actinomyces sp. ICM58 | reverse complement strand
CGGCACGCGCGACGACGCCCCACGGGGCGTGCTGGGCGGCCACGATGATGCGGTTGCGGGCGTTGACGCGCAGGAACATGGGCGAGGACGTGCCCGAGGAGGCCGCGTGCTCGTGGTCGACGACGGCGCCCGCGACGAAGCGCACCTGGAAGCCGGCCTCGCGCAGCTTGTAGGACAGGTCCGTGTCCTCGTAGTACATGAACAGGTCGGTGCGCACTCCCCCGACGCGCCTCCACGCCTCGGCGGCGATCGCGCAGGCGCCTCCGCACAGGCCGAAGACCTCGGGGGCGGGCAGCGGGGAGTCGGCGGGGTCGAGCCAGGAGCGGTCGTATCCGTTGCCGGCGGGGTCGACCTCGTTACCGGTGGAGTTGATGAGGACGCGCCCCGCGGGCTCCTCCTCCCCCACGCGCGCCCACCGGCTGCCGTCTCGGGCGATCAGGACATGCGTATCCGAGGCGGTGGCGGGCCGCCACGTGCCGGTCAGGAGGATGAGGGCGGTCGTGGCCCCCACGGTCTCACCCAGGGGCGCTAGGAGGGCATCGAGGAAGCCGTCGCGTGCGGTCGCGTCGTTGTTGAGCAGGACGACGGCCCCCTCCGACAGGCCGGCCGCTCCGGCCATGACGCCGGCGCCGAAGCCGTCGTTGGTCCCAGCGTTCACGAGGGAGACACGCGCGGGGTCGGCGGCCCCTCGAAGCTCCTCGAGGCCATCTCGTAGGACGCTCAGCGAGTCGTCGTCGGATCCGTTGTCGACGATGACGAGGTGGTCACCCTCCTCCATCTGCGGCGCGATCGAGTGCGCGGCGCGCAGGGTCAGCGGCGCGTTCTTCCAGTTGACGAGGATAACGCGGGCGGTCCTGGTCCTCATCGCGCACCCGCCAGGTGGCGGTAGACCTCGGCGTGCGCGGCGGCGGAGGCCTCCCACGTGAAGCGGCGCGCGCGCTCGATGCCGGCCGCAGCCAGGTCGTCGTGGGCGTCCCCCGCGGCGGTTCGCAGGGCGGCGGCGAGCGCGTCCGCGTCGGTCGGCTCGACGAGCAGCCCGGCGTCGCCGGTAACCTCTTCCATGCAGGTGCCCGCGCTCGTGACGACGGGGGTCCCGTGGGCCATGGCCTCAAGGACGGGCAGGCCGAAGCCCTCCCACAGGGACGGGAACGTAAAGACGCGGGCGCCCGCGTAGGCGCAGGCCAGGTCGGCGTCGTCGAGGCGGCCCAGGACGTGGACGCGGTCGGGTGCCAGGGGCGCGTCGGTGGGGTCAGAGCCCCATCCGGCGGGACCGACGAGGACCAGATCAAGGTCGGCGTCCTCCATCTGCCGGTAGGCGGCCAGGAGGGTCGGCAGGTTCTTGCGGGGCTCGCGGGTTCCGACCCACAGGATGTAGGGGCGGGTCAGGTCCCAACGGGCGCGGAAGTCCTCGATCTGGTCGTCGGTGACGGGCGTATGGCTCAAGCCGTGCGGGATAACAGTGATGAGGGAGGCATCCAGGCCCGCCTCGACGCAGTCGTCGGCGGTGGCCTGAGAGGGGACGATGATCGCGTCGGCGCGCTTGCGCGTGATCTCGAGGGCGCGGTGGAAGTAGGCGGTTCCGTGGGCCGTGAAGTGGTCGGGGTCGCGCAGGAAGGCGACGTCGTGGACGGTGATGGCCAGGGGCTTCGAGGTCGGCGGGATGGCCCAGGTGGTGGCGTGGATGATGTCGGGGGCGGACGAGGCCGTGGTGAGCAGGCGGTCCACGCCGGGGACGCCCAGGCGGTCCCAGGCGGCGTAGAGGGCGCGGCGCGGCAGCGCGCTGGCACGCACGGGGATGGTCAGGCCGACCTCGCCGGGCGTGGGGGCGCCGGAGCCGTGGCGGGCGCTGATGCCGACGGCACGGACCCCGCAGTGCGCAAGGCGGGAGGCGACCTCGACGATGTACCGGCCGGACCCGCCGGGCACGGGCTGCCACATTTGCTCGACGACCATTCCAACGTTGACGCTCATGACTCCAGGGTAGTTCACGGGCCGCGGATGGATGCCGGTAAAACGTGAGGGAGAACAAAATGGCATACGATAAGGGGACCAGTTGCTCCTGCCCAACCGATGGGATTGATCGTGGCCTACACCGTTTCACACTCGCATCCGATCCGCGTCCTGCTGGACGGAACCGCCATCCCCGCGGATCTGGGCGGCGTCGGCCGTTACGTGGACGACCTCGTCCCGGAGCTGGTGGACCAGGGCGTGGACCTGACGATGGCGGTCCAGGAGCGCGACGCCGAGCACTTCGCGACCCGCCTTCCCTCGGCTCGCATCATCCCGATTTCGCGGCGTTTCGAGTCGCGTCCGGCGCGCATGGCGTGGGAGCAGACGGGACTGCCCAAGCTGATCCGCAAGGTGCGTCCCGACGTCTTGCATTCCCCCCACTACACGTGCCCGCAGTTCCCGGGCGTCCCGGTGGTGATCACGCTGCACGACGCGACGTTCTTCTCTCACCCGCAGGCGCACTCGCCCCTCAAGCAGCGTTTCTTCACGGCCGCTATCCGCCGCGCTATCCGCCGCGCGGACGCGCTGGTGGTGCCCTCCCTGGCCACGCGCGACGAGACGATCAAGTACGCGGGCGGGGATCCCTCGCAGTTCTACGTGGCCTACCACGGCGTGGATCGCTCGATCTTCCACCCGGTCTCGGACGCCGAGCGCGAGCGCGTCAAGGCGTCTCTGGGCCTGGAGGGCCGTGACTACATCGGCTTCCTGGGCACGCTGGAGCCCCGCAAGAACGTACCGAACCTGGTGCGTGGCTGGGTGAAGGCTGTCTCTGATCGTCCGAATCCGCCGGCCCTCGTGCTGGCCGGCGGCAAGGGGTGGGATGAGGACATCGACCCGGCCCTGGCCTCGGTTCCGAAGCATCTGACGGTCCTGCGCCCCGGCTACCTGCCGCTGGAGGACCTGCCCGGCTTCCTCTCGGGCTGCGTCATTTTGGCCTACCCCTCGATCGCGGAGGGCTTCGGCCTGCCGGTCCTGGAGGCGATGAGCTGCGGCGCCGCGACGCTGACGACGCGCCTGACTTCTTTGCCGGAGGTGGGCGGCGACGCCGTCGCCTACTGCGATATCGACCCCGATTCGATTGCTTCCGCTCTCACCGAGCTGCTGGATGACCCTGCTCGCCGCGCGGCGCTGGGCGCGGCGGCGATTCCGCGAGCCGACGAGTTCACGTGGGCCCGCGCGGCCTCCGTACACATCGAGGCGTTCCGCGCCGCCGCCCGCGCCTAAGACGACGGTGGGCGCGTGAGCGAGAAACCGCAGGAACCGCGCGTGGGTGAGGGAGGACCGGCGCAGGCACAGTCGGCCTCCTCCACCCCCGGCGCCCCTGGACGAGGCCGTGGCACGCCCGCTCGCTCTCGCTACCTTCTCGCGGTCCTCCTCGTGGTCGCGGTCATTGCGGCGTCGCTGGCGTGGGTGGTCTCATCCCCCGTCGGCTCCTCGCCGGATGAGGATTTTCACGTGGGGTCCATGTGGTGTCCACCGCCCGTGGACGAGACCGGCTGCCAGATCTCCACCAAGGACGGCGAGAAGGCTGTCATGGTGCCGCAGTCGCTGGCCAAAGAGTACGTCACCTGCTACGCCTTCGACCACGATAATTCCGCGCAGTGCGCCCTCAACGCCTCGGACGAGGAGCTGGCGCCGACCCTGCGCTGGGACGACGGCAACTACCCGTGGGGCTACTACCAGTTTGCCCATCTCTTCGTGCAGCATTCGACGAATCGCGCGGTGCTGGCGCTGCGGGCGTTTAACGCGCTGCTAGCGATCGGCCTGCTTGGCGCGATCATCGCGTTGGCCGACTCGGGGCTGCGACGCGCAATCAGCGTCGCCCTGACGGTCGCGTGGCTCCCGATGGGCTTCTATTTCATCGCCGGGATGAACCCCTCCTCGTGGGCGATGACCGGCACGTTTGCGTTCGCAGCCGCGCTGCTGGCGTCCACGCGCTCCGAGGGGCGCAGGCGCGTCGGGCTGGTCGCCTGCGCGCTGGCGGGGGCGGTCCTGGCGTGTACGTCGCGCGGCGACAGCGCCTTCTTCCTCTTCGTGATAACGGTGGCCCTGGCGTTCGCTGTCCCGCTGAGCAGGCGCATCGTGCCCGAGGCTTGCCTGGCGTGCGTCGCCTCCGCCGTGGGTATCTGGGTCATGTCGCGCACGAACGTGGCGGCCTCGCACCTGGCGTCGGGCAGTAACGTCTCGGGGGAGTCGTGGTGGCACATTATGTACCTGAACGTGTCCGCACTGCCCGACTATCTGCGCGGCTTTGTCGGCTACCTGTTCGGTCCGGGGTGGAATGACGTGTCCTATCAGGGAACTGTGTCTTCTGGCGCCTCCCTCGTGGTGGTCGCTCTCCTCGCGTGGTCGCTGCGTTCGCTGTCGTGGCGTCGGGTCCTGTCGGCACTCGTCGTCGCGGGCGCCATCACGGGCGTTCCGGTCGTCATCGGCATGCGCGGGCATTTCTCGAACGTCGAGGTGTACCAGCCACGCTACATGCTCCCACTCTTCGCCGTGTTCCTGCTGATGCTCCTGGCCCCCTCCCCCGCCCGCGACGAGGGGGGCCGCTCGCTCGGTAGCCGTCCCTTCCGCGTGCCGCAGGGCGTCGCGGGGCGCGTCGGCACGGGCCTCGTCGCCGCCGTGTGGGCGCTGACGAACGCGCGGGCGCTGTACCTGGTGATCGAGCGCTATGCCTTCGGGCACACGGCTCATGGGATGCCGATCGACCTGTCGACGCGCAACCTGAGCGACGGCAACGAGTGGTGGTGGCCGAACGCTCCCGTCGGCCCGATGGCCGTGTGGGTGGTCGGCGCGCTCGCCGGATTCGTCGCCATCGCGCTGGCCGCGTACCTGTGGGGCGGCGTGGCCCGCGAGAGACTACAAGATCACTAAATTCGACCACCCCTTATGTTCACTTTTTGAGCTTCAGATGCTACGCTCGAACATGTAGCACTTAGCTGAACCAGTGAACGAAAGGTGGTCGCATGTCGTCGACGAACGTTGGCACCCTGAGCGAACCCCAATTCAACGTCCTGACCGCCCTCGCGCGCGAAGGCTCCGCCCTGACCCAACGCGCCCTCTCCGAGGCGACCGGCATGAGCCTGGGCCGCGTCAACACCGCCACCCGCGAGTGCGAGGCCTCGGGCTACATCCAGGACCGCGCCATCACCGAGGCGGGCCGCGACGCCCTCGAGCCCTACCGCGTCACGGGAGCCGTCATCATGGCCGCAGGCCTGTCCTCCCGATTCGCCCCGATCAGCTACGAGCGCCCCAAGGGCACGCTCAAGGTGCGCGGCGAAATCCTGGTCGAGCGCCAGATCCGCCAGCTCCACGAGGTCGGCATCACGAACATCGCGCTGGTCGTCGGCTACAAGAAGGAATACTTCTTCTACCTGGCCGAGAAGTACGGCGTCGACATCGTCGTCAACCGCGAGTACGCCACGCGCAACAATAACGGCTCCCTGTGGCGCGTGCGGGAACGCCTGGACAACACCTACGTGTGCTCCTCGGACGACTACTTCACGACCAACCCCTTCGAGCCCTACGTCTACAAGTCCTACTACTCGGCGAACTACGTCGAGGGCCCCACCGAGGAATGGTGCATCAAGGTGGGCGCGGGCGACCGCATCACGGGCGCGACCGTGGGTGGACGCGACGCGTGGGTCATGCTCGGTCACGTCTACTTCGATCGTAACTTCTCCGCGACATTCCGCGAGATCCTCGAGCGCGTCTACGACAAGCCCGAGACGGTCTCGAAGCTGTGGGAGTCCATCTACCTGGACCACATCAAGTCCTTCGACATGGTGATGCGCCGCTACCCGGACGGCGTCATCCACGAGTTCGATTCGGTCGACGAGCTGCGCTCCTTCGACCCCCTCTTCATGGAGAACGTCGACTCCGAGGTCTTCGATCACATCGTGGAAACCCTGGGCTGTCAGAAGTCGGACATCCGCGACTTCTACCCGCTCAAGCAGGGCATCACGAACCTGTCGTGCCACTTCACGGTGGGCGACGACGAATACGTCTACCGCCACCCCGGCATCGGCACGGAAAAGATCGTGGACCGCAGCGCGGAGTTCGCCGGCCTGCGCCTGGCCGCCGAGCTCGGCATCGACGACACCTTCCTCACGGGCGACCCCGCGGCCGGCTGGAAGATCTCGCGCTTCGTGCGCGACGTTCGCAACCTGGACGTGACCCGTCCCGAGGAGCTCAAGGCGGCCATGGAGATGGACCGCGCGCTGCACACCTCCGGTCGAATCCTGGACCGCTCCTTCGACTTCGTCACCGAGGGCTTGCGCTACGAGGGCCTCCTCAAGGCCTTCGGCCCCATCGACGTGCCCGGATACTTCGAGCTGCGCGACAAGGTCCTGCGCCTGAAGGCCTTCGCTGACGCGGATGGCTTCGATAAAGTCCCCTCGCACAACGACTTCTTCCCGCCGAACTTCCTGGTGGACAAGGAGGGCAACATCAGCCTCATCGACTGGGAGTACGCGGGCATGTCGGACGTGGCCGCCGACTTCGGCACGATGACCGTGTGCACGGCGGAAATGACCCGCGAGCGCGCGGCCGCCGCCCTCGAGTACTACCTGGGCCACGCCCCCTCCGAGCGCGAGGCGCGCCACTTCTTCGCCTACGAGGTGTTCGCCGGCTGGTGCTGGTACCTGTGGGCACTGGTCAAGGAGGCCGAAGGCGACGACGTCGGCGAATGGCTCTACATCTACTACTCGCACGCAACACGCACGCTCGATTCCCTGCTCGCGGCCTACGAGGCAGCCTCGAGCACTCATATCTCCACGGAAGGTGAACTGGCATGAAAACTCAGCACGGAGGCAAGCGCTACGGCTTCTTCTCGGGTGCCCTGTGGGGCCTGGACACGGTCGTGCTGGCGATCGCGCTAGCCATGATTCCGTTTGCCGACTTCGGCCAGTCGGCGCTCGCCGGCGCGGTCCTGCACGACGTCGCGTGTGCCGTCATCCTGGTCGTGTATATGGCTCTCCGAGGCCGCCTGAAGGACACCTGGGCGGCGCTGCGCACGCGCCCGGGCAAGTCGGTCATCGCGGCGGCCCTGCTGGGTGGCCCGATCGGCATGAGCGGCTACCTCATCGCGATCGACAACATCGGCCCCGGCCTGACCGCGATCATTTCGACGTTCTACCCGGCGCTGGGCACCCTGCTGGCCTTCATTCTCTTGAAGGAGCGGATGGCCCCTCGCCAGATCGTTGCCCTCTTGGTCGCGCTCGGCGCGATCGTCGCGACCGGCTGGTCGGCGACCTCGGAATCGATCTCGGGCGGCAACGCGATCCTGGGCGTCGCCGGCGCGCTCGCGTGCGTGATCGGCTGGGGGTCCGAGGCCGTCATCCTCACGTGGGGAATGCGCGACGAGGCCGTGGATAACGAGGTGGCGCTCCAGATCCGTGAGACGACCTCGGCGCTGGTCTACCTCTTCGTGGTGGCCCCCATCGCGGGCGTTTTCGGCTTCACGCTCCACTCGCTGGCTCACCTGTCCGCGGGCGTGGTGGCCCTGGCCGGCCTGGCGGGCACGGCCTCGTACCTCTTCTACTACAAGGCCCTGTCGGCCATCGGCGCCTCGCGAGGCATGGCCCTAAACATTTCCTACTCGGCGTGGGCGATCATCTTTGCCCTGGTGTTGCAGGGAACGATCCCGACGCTCACGCAGGTCATCTGCTGCGTCGTGATCCTGGTGGGCACGGTCCTGGCGGCCACCTCCAACTGGGGTGACCTGCTTCCCAAGCGAACGGAGAAGGTCACGAGCTCCCAGGCGTGAGACAATGGCGGGTGGGCGCAGGCGCGCCCACCCGCTTAGTCGTATTCGGAGGACTTATGACGACGCCCGACGCCGACCTGCGCAAGGTCCAAAAGCTCCTGACGCTGATCCTGGCCGAGCTCGACCGGGTGTGCCGCCGCATCGGAGTGTCCTATGCGATCTACGGCGGCACCGCGATTGGCGCGATCCGCCACGGCGGCTTCATCCCCTGGGATGACGACATCGACGTGATGATGACGCGCGCCGACTACGAGCGCTTCCTGGCCGAGGCGCCCGCGCTGCTGGATGAGCGTTTCCGCCTGGACAACACGCGCACGCGCGAGGACTTCCCCTTCATGTTCACGAAGATGGTCATGCCGGGCACGCTCCTGATCCCGGAGGCCGACAAGGACTCGAAGTACCGTATGCCCTTCTTCCTGGACATCCTGCCCCTGGACGAGATCCCGGCCGACGACAAGGCCTTCCGCCAGATGTCCCGCCAGTCGTGGTGGTGGGGCCGCCTCCTGTTCCTGCAGGGGACGCCTCGTCCCCACCTGATCAACACCCCCGCGTGGAAAAAGGCGCTGATCTTCTCCGCGACGACCGTGGCGCACCTGGGCCTCAAGGCCGCGCGTGCGACGCCTCGCAGCCTACAGGAGCGCTGGGAGAAGGCGGTTCGCCGCTACGAGGGCACGGGCACGGGCGTCTACGCGGACTTCACGATGCGCGACCCCCAGAACTGGATCGTGCGCGAGGAGGAGTTTTTCCCCACGCGCGACGTCCCCTTCGAGGACATCACCGTCATGATTCAGAACCAGTACGACGCGCTGCTGCGCCGCGGCTACGGCGACTACATGCAGCTGCCGCCCCCGGAGCAGCGCTACAACCACGAGGCCGCGGTCATCGACTTCGGCCCCTACGCCGACTCCCTGTAGGCCCCGGGCCCCATCGAGCGATCGGAGAGACATGAGCGAGGCAGATCCCGCAACCCTGGCAGCCATTCAGCGCGTCACCAAGCGGTGCCTGGCTGAAATCGACCGCGTGTGCACCCTCCTGGGCGTGCGCTACGTCGCCTACGGCGGCACGGCGATCGGCGCGGTGCGCCACCATGGCTTCATCCCGTGGGACGACGACGGGGACGTATGCATGCCGCGCGCGGACTACGAGCGTTTCATCGCCGAGGCCCCCGCCCTCCTCGGAGAGGAGTTCTTCATCGCCTCCCCCGCCACGCACCCGAACTATCCGATCAGCTTCGGCGTGCTCGGCCTGAAGGGCTCCGAGTTCGTCTCGAAGGTCGCGAAGGACCGCGACTTCCGCATGCCGATCGGCGTGGACCTGTTCGTCCTGGACCAGATCGCGGACGATCCTGCGCGCTTCCGCGCCCAGTCGCGCGGCACGTGGCTGTGGGCGCGCCTCATGTTCCTGCGCTCGATCCCCAACCCGCCGACCGGACTGCCCACGCCGGCCCGCCAGCTCGCATCCGCCGCGATGGCCTGCGCGCACTGGGGGATGCGGGCGCTGCGCGTGAACGAGGCCACCCTGTACCGCCGCTGGCTGCGCGCCGCGCTCAAGGGGCGCGACAACCCGCAGGTGGCGCCCGACGGGACGACGCTGTACGGCGACTTCTCCACGCGCGACCCGCGCCGCTGGAGCGCCTCGGAGGGCGAGCTCTTCCCCGCCCGCTCCGTGCCTTTCGACGACATCACCGTGCGCATCCCGGCCGCCTACGACGTCGTGCTGACGCGCGGCTACGGCGACTACATGCGCATTCCGGATCCTGAAGATCGGGTGACCCACGAGCCATTCCACATCGTGTTCGGTCCCCATGACCCGGGCCCCGCCTCGCAGGACGGAGCCGACGCGTGAGCGAGAAGGACACCACGGCCTCGTCCCTGCCCGAGACCTCGGACACGGGAGGGGCCGTCGAGACCACCGAGGAGGCCCTCGAGTCGCGCGGGCAGCTTGGGCGCGACTACCTGTGGAACACGGCGGCTTCCCTCATGTCGAGCCTCGCCGTGGTCATCATGGGCGTGGCGATCATGCGTTCGGGCGCCACGGATTCTTTCGCGCGCGCCCAGTACGGCTTGTTCACCCTGGCCCTGGCGATCGGCCAGCAGTATCAGACGGTGGGCCTGTACGAGGTGCGCACCTTCCACGTGACCGACGTGCGACGCCGCTTCGACTTCGGCACCTACCTGTCCACGAGGCTGTTGACCTGCCTGGTCATGGTGTGCCTGATCCTGATCCACTCGTGGAACTCCTCGACGAAGGACCCCTACCCCGCGTTCACGGTCATCGCGGCGATGGCGCTGCTGCGTATTTTCGACGCCTTCGAGGACGTGTACTACTCGGAGTTTCAGCGCTCCGGGCGCCTCGACATCGCCGGAAAGGCCTGTTTCGCGCGCATCTTCACGACGACGTTCCTGTGGTCGGGCCTGTACTGGGTCACGCAGGATCTGCTCCTCGCCACGCTCGTCACCTTCGCGGCCACCTGCGTCGTGCTCGTCGTCGCGTACGGGCTCCCCGCGCGCGGCCTGTTCTCACTGCTGCCCTCGTTCAATCTACGAGGCATCGGCGGGATCCTGTGGGAATGCCTGCCCCTGTTCATCGCCGCGTTCCTCAACCAGTACCTGGCCAACGCTCCGCGCTTCGCGATCCACGCGAGCCTCGGGGACGAGGAGCTGGGTGTCTTCGCGATCATCTACATGCCGGCGGTCGCCATCAACATGCTGTCCCTGTTCGTCTTCCGTCCACTCCTCACCCGCATGGCGCTGCGCTGGGCCGAGGGAAAACGCGGGGAGTTTTTCGCCATCGTGCGCCGAGGCCTCGTCACGACCGCGGGCGCATTCGTGCTCGTCGCGCTCGTCACCTACTTCATCGGCGCTCCGCTCCTGACCCTCGTGTTCGGCACGGACGTGTCCGACTATGTGCCTGAGCTGATGGTGCTCGTCCTCGGTGGCGCCCTCAACGCGGCCGGCGTCATCCTCTACTACGCGCTGGCGACCATGCGCCGCCTGCGCGCGGTCCTCGTCGCGTTCCTGATCGCGGGAGGGACCGCCTACATGGCGGCGGCGCCGCTGGTGCGCTCCTTCGCTATGATGGGCGCATCCCTGGCCTATGCTTCAACCATGGCCCTCCTCGCGGCGCTCTTCGTCGCGTTCATGCTCATCCCCGTGCGCAACGCGCCCACCGAAACGGAGTCCGTCAATGGCTGACCGCTCTCATTCCCCCATCAAAGTTGCCATCTTCATGGAGTTCTTCCTGCCCTACCTGGGCGGCATCGAACGCTACCAGGACCGCCTGAGCGAGCAGCTGAGGCTTCTCGGCTACGACGTCTTCATCGTCACGTCCCTGCACGACGAGTCCCTGCCTCGTTTCGAGGACAAGGACGGGCTGCGCATCTATCGCCTGCCCACCAAGAACCTCTTCAAGCAGCGCTACCCCTTCTTCAAGCGCGATGCCCGCTTCAAGGAGACGATGGCCGCCGTCGAGGCCGAAAATGCGGACTTCTACATCGTCAACACCCGCTTCCACCTGACCAGCCTGCTCGGCGCGCGCCTGGCGCATCGCCTGGGCCGCCCGGTTGCCCTCATCGAGCACGGCACCGCGCACATGAGCGTCGGAAACCCGGTCCTGGATTTCTTCGGCGGCATCTACGAGCATGGTCTCACGCACTTCGTCAAGAAGCACGTGACGTCCTACTACGGGGTGTCACGCAACTGCAACAAGTGGCTGCGTCACTTCGGGATCGAGGCTTCGGGCGTGTGGTACAACGCGGTGACCCCCGAGGATACCGCGGTGGCCGACGACCGCTACGAGCGTCAGTGGCCGCGCGGGCGTAAGGACTCCGAGATCGTCATCTCCTACGCGGGTCGCCTCATCGCCGAGAAGGGCATCGTCGCCCTGCTCGACGCTTTCGCGCGCCTGCGCGCCGAGCTCCCGGGTGTCCCCCTGCGCCTGGCGGTGGCCGGCTCGGGCCCGATCGAGGACGAGCTGCACGAGCGCTACGGCTCCGACCCCGCCGTGTCTTTCCTGGGGAAGCTGGATTTCCCGGCCGTCATGAGCCTGTACCGCCGCTCCGACGTGTTCGTCTACCCGTCGATGTACCCGGAGGGGCTGCCCACCTCGATCCTCGAGGCGGCCCTGGGCGACTGCGCGATCATTGCGACGCCTCGCGGCGGCACGGAGGAGGTCATCACGTCTCCCGCCCTCGGCTGGGTGGTTGACGGGGCCACGTCCGCCCAGCTCACGGACGCGCTCGTCCCTGCCCTGCGCGAGGCGGTCACCGATCCGGTGCGTCGCGCGTCTTGCGCGGCGGCCGTGGGCGCGCGCGTGCGAAAGCACTTCACGTGGGCGTCGGTGGCCCGCGATGTCTCCTCCATCATCGACGAGGCCGTGGCCCGCTAGCCTCCCCTCAGCAACCCGCCGCCCAGCTTCCGCGCGGCCTCCCGCCGCCCACCTTCCGCGCGG
>NZ_ALIY01000079.1:0-14581 GCF_000283035.1 Actinomyces sp. ICM58 | reverse complement strand
CGGCCCGACCCGGGCGGGCCGGTGATGAGCCAGGCGTGGCTCATGGAGCGGGCCTCGTCGGAGGCGCGCCCACCGCGGGAGGCGACGATCGCGCGGGCGGACGCCGCGGCATCGCTGAGCTTAGCGACCGCCGCTTCCTGTCCGACCAGCGAGGACCAGACGCTCATCATTCATCCCACAGCGCGCCCTGGGATTCACCCAGGGCTCCCACCATGGTCGCGGGCTTGCGCGAGGAGCGCTGCTCGCCGGACCCCGTGCGTGGCGCCGAGGCCTCGGTGGACGCCTCGGGGGCCGCCTCGGGCACGGACGACTCCGCAGACGATGCCGACTTCTCGGGGGCCTCGGAGGACGAGGCCGGGGTGTCCTGAGCCGGCGCACCCGAGGGCGCGTCCACGGCCTCGTCGATGGTGGCGACTCCGCCCTCGAAGCGTTCGACGAGGACGCCGCGGATCTCGGAGAAGACCTCGTCGACAGTGCCTACCGCGTCGATGACGACGATGCGCTCGGGCTCGGCGTCGGCGAGTCGCAGGTACTGGTGGCGCACACGCTCGTGGAAGTCCATGGACTCGCGTTCCATGCGGTCCGGGGCGTCGGTGCGGCGGCGCGCGCCGACCTCGGGAGGCAGGTCCAGGAGGAAGGTCAGGGACGGGTAGAGGCCCTGGGTCGCCCAGGCGCTCAGGGACGCGATCTCGTCGACGCCAAGGGAGCGGGCCGCGCCCTGGTAGGCCAGCGAGGAGTCAATGTAGCGGTCCCCCAGGACGACGGCGCCGCGTTCGAGGGCGGGGCCGATGACCGTGGCGACGTGGTAGGCGCGGTCGGCCGCGTACAGGAGGGCCTCCGTGCGCGCGTCGACGTCCTCGGGGCCGTTTTGCACGAGGCGGCGGATTTCCGTGCCGAGCTCGGTGCCGCCCGGCTCGCGGGTGACGATGACCTCGCGGCCACGGCTCTCGAACCACTCGCGCACCGACTGGATCTGCGTGGACTTCCCCGAGCCGTCGCCACCTTCGAAGGTGATGAACACTCCTCGCGCCGCCATCAGCTGTCCTTCTTCGTCGCGGCCTTCTTGGTGGCCGTCTTCTTCGCGGTGGTCTTCTTTGCCGTCGCCTTCTTGGTGGTCGTCTTCTTCGCGGCCGTCTTGCGCGTGCGCTTGGGGGCGGGGCCCTTGGCGCGCTTATCCGCCAACAGCTCGTAGGCGCGCTCGGCCGTCAGGTCCTCGACCGTCTCCGCGCGCGGGACGGTCACGTTGGTCTCGCCGTCCGTCACGTAGGGGCCGAAGCGGCCGTCCTTGACGGTGACCTTCTTGCCCGAGATCGGGTCCTCGCCGAACTCGCGCAGCGGCGGGCGGGCGGCGCCGCGGCCGCGGGTCTTGGGCTGGGCGTAGATGGCCAGGGCCTCATCCAGGGTGATGGTGAGCAGCTGGTCCTCGGAGGCCAGCGTGCGCGAGTCCGTCCCCTTCTTCAGGTAGGGGCCGTAGCGACCGTTCTGCGCGGTGATGACCTCGCCCGAGGCCGGGTCCGTGCCCACCTCGCGCGGCAGGGACAGCAGACTCAGGGCGTCCTCGAGGGTGACGGTCGCGATGTCCATGGTCTTGAACAGGGAGGCGGTGCGCGGCTTGGCGGCGCTCTTCTTCGCCTTCTTCGCGCCGGCCTGGTCCCCTTCGGCCGACTCGGGGAGGATCTCGGTGACGTAGGGGCCGTAGCGGCCGTCCTTGACAATGATCGTGTGGCCGGTTGCGGGGTCGACGCCGAGCTCGCGGCCGTCGTCGGCGGCGCGGGCGAAAAGCTGGTCGATGAGTTCGTCCGTCAGCTCGTCGGGGGCAACCTCCGGCGGCACGTTCGCGCGCGTCCCGTCGGCCTTTTCCATGTAGGGTCCGTAGCGGCCCACGCGCAGCGTCACGCCGCGGCCCAGGTCGATCGAGTTGACGGCGCGCGCGTCGATATCGTCGCCCAGGGAGGCGACGTCGTGGCGCAGGCCGCCATTCTCGCCCGTGCCGTCGGGGCCGAAGAAGAAGCCAGTCAGGAAGTCCGTGCCGTTCTCCTGGCCCGCGGCGATACGGTCCAGGTCACCCTCCATCGAGGCCGTGAAGTCGTAGTCGACCAGGTTCGCGAGGTTCTCCTCAAGGAGGCGCGTGACGGAGAACGCGAGCCACGTGGGCACCAGGTACTGGCCGCGATGCGTGACGTACCCACGGTCCCCGATCGTCTGGATGGTGGCCGCGTAGGTGGAGGGTCGGCCGATGCCGAGCTCCTCCATGGTCTTGACCAGCGTGGCCTCCGTGTAGCGGCCCGGGGGCTGGGTTTCGTGGCCATCGGGGGTGGCCTCGGTCAGCGTCGCGGGATCCCCCTCGGCGACGTCGGGCAGGGTCTTCTCCGCGTCGTTCTTTTCCGCGTCGTAGCGCCCCTGGTCGCGCCCCTCCTGGTAGGCCAGGCGGAAGCCCGGGGAGGTGATGACTGTGCCCGAGGCCGAGGAGATCACGTCGTGACGCGCGCCGTCGACCTCAATGCCGGTGAGCACGCGGATCGTCGCCGTGTAGCCAAGAGCGTCGGCCATCTGCGAGGCGACCGTGCGCTTCCAGATCAGGTCGTACAGGGCGAGCTGCTGCTTGGACAGGGAGCCCGCGACTTCGCCGGGCGTGCGGAAGTGGTCGCCGGCGGGGCGGATCGCCTCGTGCGCCTCCTGCGCGCCCTTCGAGGTGGTGCCGTACAGGCGCGGGGAGTCGGCCACGGCCTCGGCACCATAAAGCTGGGTGGCCTGCTCGCGGGCGGCGTGGATTGCCTGGCTGGACAGGGCCGTGGAGTCGGTACGCATGTAGGTGATGTAACCGGACTCGTAGAGGGACTGGGCGGTGCGCATCGTCGAGGAGGCGTTCCAGTGCAGTTTGCGCGACGCCTCTTGCTGGAGGGTGGACGTCGTGAAGGGGGCGGCCGGGCGGCGGCGGTAGGGCTTGCGGGTCACCGAGTCGATGACCGAGGCCGGGGCGTCTTCCAGCGCGCGGGCGTAGGAGCGGGCGGTGGCCTCGTCCAGGTGGAGGACGCCGGCCTTGGTGGCCTTCGCGCTCAGCTCGCCCTTCTCGGAAAAGTCGGAGCCGGTCGCGATGGCGTGGCCGTCCACGGAGGCCACGCGCGCGCCGAAGGCCTGGCCTGCCGACGTGAAGGCCGTGTCGATCGACCAGTATTGGGCGCTCACGTGCGCCATGCGGTCGCGTTCTTTGGCGACGACGAGGCGCGTGGCCACCGACTGCACGCGGCCGGCGGACAGGGAGGGTCGGATTTTGCGCCATAGGAGGGGCGAGACCTCGTAGCCGTAGAGGCGGTCGAGGATGCGGCGGGTCTCCTGCGCGTCGACGAGGTCGGTGTCCAGGTCGCGCGTGTTCTCCAGGGCGCGCTGGATCGCTTCCTTCGTGATTTCGTGGAAGACCATGCGGCGAACGGGCACCTTCGGCTTGAGCACCTGGAGGAGGTGCCACGCGATGGCCTCACCCTCGCGGTCCTCATCGGTTGCGAGGAAGAGTTCGTCGGATTCCTTGAGGAGTTTCTTGAGTTCGGTGACCTTTTTCTTCTTGTCCGGGTTCACCACGTAGTAGGGCGTGAAGCCCTCGTCGACGTTGACGGCGAAGCGGCCGAATGGCCCCTTTTTCATGTCTTTGGGCAGCTCGGAGGGTTGCGGGAGGTCGCGGATGTGGCCGATGGAGGCGGTCACGTGGTAGTCGGGACCCAGGTATCCCTCGATGGTGGCTGCTTTCGCAGGAGACTCCACGATCACGAGCTTCGTCGCTGACATTGCCTGTCCCTTCCCGTCAGTTCCCCAGTATTTGTAGCACCTCGTCGGCGAGCGCACGCGTCGAGGCATCTGGGATGGACCTTACCGCGTCCCGCCCACATCTGGGTACCGGGGGCGCTTCCGCGCGTCTCACGCCCTTCGGGTTTGACATTGACGAGGCCGTGGCGGATTCTCGCGCGCGTGCGCGACCGGGTGGAGCGGCGGTGGGCGCACGTTGCGATACCTATACATAGGGCGTGCCCCGGCCTCGTCTGGCCTGCGACGCCAGCAAAATTACCCGGTTACTAGCGGATGCGGTTACGATCGGGTCCATGAGATTCCCAGACGAAGACGCCTACGTCGAGGCCGGGGCCATCACCCGCCTCTGGTACCGGATCATCTGCCCCTTCACCTTCGGCACGCGCCTGTGGATGGTGACAACGTCGATCCTGTGCGCGCTCGCCGTCATCCAGTCGGCGAACGGCTCGTGGGGCTACCACGGCCGCGCCCAAGACACCGGATTCCTCTCCGGGAACTTCGTCAACGGCGTGCGCTTGGCGTGGCAGATCGACGCGGCGGACGCGGGCCTGGACCGCATCGACAACTTCCGCGTCGGTGACGAATACATCTATCTGGTCGGGTATAAGGGGGCTCAGCGCAGCGTCGTCGCCTTCGACGCCTCCTATTCCACCCCGCGCGAGCTGTGGCGCACCAACGTCGACGACGAGGAAGGGGTGAACTGGTGGGGCGATGACCTGCTCGTGGGCAACACCCTGGTGTCGACCGCTGACGGGTCGACGCGCTCGAACTGGCCGGCCCCGGGCGTTCGCCTAGGGGACTCCCCCTACCATCACCCCACAGGAAGCGGACCGAGCACGGGGCCGATCGGATCGATTCGCCTGTACTGCCCCACCCCCTCGTCCGCTCCCTGCCAGGCCTGGGACAAGACGGGGACCCACGTGTGGGACTTCGACGCCTCCACCGGCTCCTTTCCCGACTCCGTCATCCCGCTGGAGGGCTGGGTGCCCCTACGCGCGTGGGAGCCATCGTCGACCGGCCCGGCCATGGGATATACGCTCGACGAGCTCACGGGCTTCCTCAATCTGGACACTGGAGAGCGCGTCGGCCTGGATGCCATCGAGGAGGCGTGCGGGCCCGCTACGCTGGAGGATTCGGAGGGCATACCCTATTGCCGCATCACCAAGAAATTTAAACATCAGCACCTCATCCTGCGTGCCTCCGACGGGTGGATCGTCGGCGACGGCATTGGATACATCGCGACCGTCGCCCCCGACGGCTCGAACCCGCAGGTGATGCACCTGGATGCACAAGCCTCGGAGCGCCTCCTGTTCCTGCGAACATACCCCGATCTGGGTTCCGAGCAGACCCCTACGACAGAACAGTTCATGCACTTTGCGGCCACGGGCGAGGCATCGTGGGACTCCTCGATCACCCTGGCGCCGGGAGACTACGACACCCCGCTCGTCATCAACGAGAAGACCACCGTCAGCATCGGACAGTCGTATTACGGAACTGACACCGACAACCCCAGCGTGTGGCTAGGTGACCCCGCGCTCAGCGAGGATGCATCGGCTCTGTTCCTCCCCCACATCAACGTGGCCCCCACCTCCTTCATCCCCAAGGGAGAATGGCGTCCGCTTCTCGTCGACGTGAATGCGGCCGCCAATGCCACGAGCACCGCAGCCGATTCAGACAAGTACGCCATCAGTTCCTACGCCGTCCCCGGGTGGGAGAACCTCCACATGACGTCGGCGACAACAATGTTTGACGACCTGATCGTCGGCTTCTCGTCGCCCGCGCAGGCCCCCTGGTACAAGCGCCTCGCCGCCCTGTCTGCCGCCCCCGGCGAGCGCATCGTCGGCCTGACCCCCGCACCCGGACCGATGAGGAGCGCCCGATGACTCTCTCCAACACGCTGACCTCCCGGCGCAAGTCCCTCCCGACTATCGTCCGCCGCCTCGCCATCACGCTCAGTGTTGCCCTCGTCGGCGCGCTGGCCGTCGGTTCCTCCTGGCTCATGCACAGGCCGGTCGGGTACTCCGGCGACGCGCACACATCCTCCCTGCTCTCCCCGGACTTCGCCTCGGGCTTCGACGTCGCCTGGGAGCTGACGGGCGAGGACCTCGGCGTGGGCGGATCACTGTGGGCCTATAAGGAGGTCGACGGGCGTCTCGTCGCCTTCTTCGGAGGGCAGGACCAGCCTTCCACGCTCGTGGGTCTCGACCTGAGCGGCGAGAACCCCTCGGTCCTGTGGCGCCGCGAGGTGCCGGACGTCGATTCGCCGATGTTCGCGTGGGAGGACTCCGTCGTGGTCGCGGGACAGACGATCCGCGTCGCCGACGGCGAGGTCACGGCCACCTGGGACACACCGATCCCCACGCACATTAGCTCGGACTTCGACGATTTTAATAAGAAGGCCTTCATCAACGTGGGGGGCGACGAGGTCAATCCCGCAAACGGGGACTTCTCACGCGTGACGTCGCCGGTCATTGTTATCTGCTACCCGCGAGACAAACCTGATGCCGTTCAGGATTTCGACTACCTGTGCCTGGGATGGAACAAGGACGGAACCGAAGCATGGAGATATAAGGTGAACCTCTCCCCGCACGACCTTCAGGGTCCCGGCCTCCCGTTGCCCGTGACGGCGGTCGACGGCTACGTTCCCGTCTCCCGGAATTTCGGCTACGCGGATCGCCAGGTCGGCGCCTTCCTCCACCTGGCCGACGGCGTCCTCGTCGAGAGCGCGACCTACAATGCCAAAACTCTCCGTCCCGTCGCGGACGGGTGGGTGCTGGAGGGAGCGGTGCCGGACGACCCCCAGCAGCGCGCCCTCGTCACGCTGGCCCCTGACGGAACCGAGGTCTCGCGCACTCGCCTCGCCGATCCACTCATGCAGCTGTCAGACCTCTACTTTGTGAAGTGCTGGGACGAAGACGGGCGTGTCGCGCGACCGACGAGCGAGCAAGTGGCATCCACTCTCGCCACGGGGGAGGTCACCTGGGCACCCCTATGCATGCAGAAGAATCGATACTCCTCCAACGGTTTCTCCGTTATGAATGGCCGCAGACTGATAATGACAAATACCGCGGGCGGATCCGAGCCCGGCATGTACCCGGACACCGTGATCCCCGCGGCGGACGGCTCCCTCATGCTCTCCCAACCCCCGAAGGATGAGGACTCGACGAACAAGAACCCGTCGATGAACCTGTATGCCGCCCCCTCGGGCATCCAGCTGGCATCGCTGGAAGATGTTGGCGTGCGCTACGCGCAGCCTTTCTACGACGACCTGTTGATAGCGAAACCCAACCACCCCGACAGCTCCTGGCGCCGATACCTCGGCACCTACCCCCACCCGGACACGGTGCTCATGGGGATCACGCCGAAGCGGGCGGGCTGACCCCCAGGACGTGCGCTGACCGACACCGACCCACGAGGCCGGCACTGAGTCACAGGACGCGCACCGATCCACGAGGCCGAGGCCGGGACCCACGCAACCCGGCCCCGGCCTCGTCTGGCCTGCGACGCCACCAAAATTACCCAGTTACTAGCGGATGCAGTTACGATCGGGTCCATGAGATTCCCAGACGAAGACGACTACAGGTGGGCGGGGGCGCTCAAGCGCCTCTGGTACCGGATCATCTGCCCCTTCACCTTCGGGGCACGCCTGTGGATGGTGACAACGTCGATCCTGTGCGCGCTCGCCGTCATGCATTCAGCGAACGGCTCGTGGGGCTACCACGGCCGCGCCCAAGACACTGGCTTTCTTTCTGGCGACTACGTCAACGGTGTGCGCCTGGCCTGGGAAATCGATGCAAACGCTGCTGATTTGGACATGATCAACACGTACATCGCACGCGACGGCTACCTCTTCCTGGTGGGCTACAAGGGAAGCCAGCGGGTCGCAATCGGCTACGACGCCTCCTATTCCACCCCCCGCCAGCTGTGGCGCGTCAACGTCGACGACGAACGCGGCGTGTACTGGTGGGACGGGGACCTCCTCGTCGGCAATACACTGATCTCTCCAGCAGATGGGAAGGTCACAACTGGCTGGCCGTCGTCGGGTGATTCCCTGGCTGGGAACGCATATGCACGCCCCACCTCTACGGGATGGTCAAGCGCCCCGATCGGCCCGATCCGCCTCTACTGCCCCGATCTCTCCACCGGACAGTGTGAGGCCTGGGATAAGACCGCAACACACGTGTGGGACTTCGATGCTTCCTCGGATGCGTTCCCTGACATCGTTGCCCCGGTGAACGGCTGGGTGCCGCTGATGACAGCGCGCAAGTGGCCGGACAAGACTCTTCCACCCGTTACGTATGACCTGGCCGGATTCTTGAACCTGGAGACGGGCGAACGCACGGGGATCGACGCCATTGAGGAGTCGTGCGGCCCGGCGAAAAAGGAGGATTACGACGGTACGACAACGTGTCGCTTGGTCCATCCAGACACATTTCAGCTACCCATCATTCGCGGCAGGGATGGCTGGATCGTCAGCGACGGACTCCGATCAAGCTCCTCCAGCCCGAATGACTCCAACGTTGCCACCGTCGCCCCTGACGGATCGAATCCGAGGGTGGGCACCCTGTCGCTCGAGGCAATGGAACGCATCGCTTTCCTGACCGTCCACGTAACGGACGATTCCGAACTGCCCACCGCTGAGGACCTTCTCCACTACGGTGCCACCGGCGAGCACACGTGGGAGGCCTCGAGCGCGGTGGTCTACACGTCGCCTGGCTCGGTCATGGCCTCGGTCATCATCAACGACAACCAGGAGATCGTCACTAATCGTCAAGTTTTCGATGACGATGTGAACGCTTCCACGTGGGCGCGCGGCATTGTCTATAGCCGTGACGCATCGGTGGCATTGATCCCCAACGCCAAGGGCAGGGGAGAGGATTACTACACGCCTCTCCTCGTTGACTCGGCGGCGGCCGCGGCAGACTGGAGCAGGCCTGATAAGGGCGAGTATTGGCTAAAAAACTCCGCAGTCCCCGGATGGCGCACCCTGCAGGTTTCATCCGGCACAGTTCTCTTCGATGATCTTGTCGTCGCCCGCATATCCCCTGAGACATCACCGTGGTACAAGCGCTTGCTTGGCCTGACTCCTTCCTCCGGCGACCGTATCGTCGGCCTGACCCCAGCCCCCGGACCGATGAGGAGCGTTCGATGACCGCCCCGGATAGTGCGCGCAGCCCTCTCACCTCTATTCTTGCCTTTATCCGTGCAAGAAAACTGCTTGTCGCCACGCTCGCCTCGATCCTCGCGCTCGGCCTGTCGTGGCTGGTCCATCTCCCGACCGGCTACTCCGGACACGCACATCCCTCACAGGCCCTCTCTTCTGATTTTTCATCTGGGTTTTCCGTCGCCTGGGAGATGACGAGCAAGGACTTGGGGGTCACGGCACCGGTCGTCGCCAGCACGAGGGTAGGCGAGGTCCTCGTCGTGCTCGCCACTGCGGAAGGCAGATCATCGAACGAAGAACAGGCCTTCTCAGGGACGCTCATCGGCATCGATCCCAGTGGATCTACTCCCACCGTTCTGTGGCGCCACGAGTTTACCTCTGATATTCGCACGCTCTTCACCTGGGACGACTCGATTATCGCGGGCAGCGAGACAATTCGAGCATCCGACGGGGTTGTGACCACCACCTGGGATTCTCCCTTGCCTGCCGCTGCCAGTGACCTCCGCAACCTAGATTCCCCACGCGTCCTCTCGGCAACACTCCCATCGTGGAGCGACGTTGCAAGCTTCATTCCTATCACCTGGCCCGTCGTAGTCATCTGCACGCCTATCGACGATGCACAGGAAGCCGATCGCAACGAGGAAGCCTCGTGCACTGGGTGGCACAAGGACGGCACCCAAGCCTGGAACTACGCGGTCACAAGGAACGCTGATAGGCACAGGGTTCAGCCAACCAGTATCACGACAGCCAACAGCCATCTCATCATCGGGCAGTACGACGACAATTATCCGTACCTCGATTCATTCCTCAGCCTTATCGACGGATCCGTCACGGATCTCGGCGTGGCCTTCTCTGGTCGCCTCTCCATCGACACCATCTACGCGACAAGCGAGATCTACGCGACAAGCGACGGCTGGCTCGTCAATGGGATGGATTATGCGCAGCTTGAAGAAGGTGACATCGCTGTCCTAAACCCTGACGGCAGCCTTCGCGAGACGATGGCTCTGACCACCAACTCACTATCGTGGAGGACACTCATCACCACCACGTGCACGGATACCGATGGGCATGCAGTTCTTCCCACAGCCGAGCAGGCCCTCACGGCCCTGCGCACCGGGCACGGCTGGACGCCCATGTGCTACGAAGTTGACGGTGGCAGACCCGACAGCAGCATCTACGCCATCAACGGCAGGAACTTCTTAGCCGCCGACGAGGATGGAACACCCACCTACACGGAGTACGAACAAGGAGCATTCTTATCGGCTGACGGCTCACTGATCCTCGGCATCCAGTCGATCGAGAGCGACAAGAAGAACTCCACCGAGGAAGAAGCTCCAGCCTTGTACTACTCCCAGTCAGGCGTCACGATCGCCTCGCTCTCGCAGGTAGGAGCAAGGTCCGCACGACCCTTCTACGATGACCTGCTCGTCGCGACGCCCGTCCCTCAGCGCAATATCTTCCTGCGTTACCTCGGCGGATACCCCCACCCGGACACGGTGCTCATGGGCATCACGCCAAAGCGGGCGGGCTGACCCCTAGGACGCGAGCCGATCCACGAGGCCGGCACTGAGTCGCAGGACGCGCACCGATCCACGAGGCCGGGGCTGGGACACGCAACCCGGCCCCGGCCTCGTCTGGCCTGCGACGCCAGCAAAATTACCCGGTTACTACCGGATGCGGTTACGATCGGGTCCATGAGATTCCCAGACGAAGACGCCTACGACGAGGCCGGGGCCATCACCCGCCTCTGGTACAAGATCATCTGTCCCTTCACCTTCGGGGCACGCCTGTGGATGGTGACAACGTCGATCCTGTGCGCCCTCGCGGTCATCCAGTCGGCGAACGGCTCGTGGGGCTACCACGGCCGCGCCGAGGACACCGGTTTTCTCTCCGGGAACTTCGTCAACGGCGTGCGCTTGGCGTGGCAGATCGACGCGGCGGACGCGGGCCTGGACCGCATCGACGACTACATCGCGCGCGACGGCCACCTCTTCATCGTCGGCTACAAGGGAACCCAACGCATCGCCATCGGCTACGACACCTCATATGCCACCCCGCGCGAGCTGTGGCGCACCGACATCAACGACGACGAGACAGACGTGCACTGGTGGGACGGCGACCTCCTCGTCGGAAACACGCTGGTGTCCGCAGCGGACGGTCACACAACTACCGGATGGCCTACCTCGGGAGTTCGCTACGGAGTTTCCCCCTACGAACACCCTTCGCACACCGGCTGGTCAAGCGCCCCGATCGGTCCAATCCGCCTCTACTGCCCCGATCTCTCCACCGGACAGTGCGAGGCCTGGGATAAGACCGCAACACACGTGTGGGACTTCGACGCATCCAGCGGCTCCTTCCCCGACACCGTGACTCCCGTGGACGGCTGGATCCCCATCGTCCACGCTGATCATCGTTCGGGGTATCAGCTGACCGGATTCAGCAGCACGTTTCTGCGCGGATTTCTGAACCTCTCGACCGGTGAACGCACCGGGATCGATGCGATCGAGGAGGCATGTGGTCCAGCAACGACCGAACTCGATGACGGAACCACGTCGTGCCGTATTACATTCCCCTACATTGGCGCACCAACCATCATCCGCGCCCAGGACGGTTGGGTGATCAGCAGCGGGTACATGCACGCAGCCACGGTCGCGCCCGACGGATCGAATGCGCAGGTCGTCACTCTTACGCAGGAGGCCGTCGCGCGCATCAACTACCTGAGCACCTATCCGCAGACGGAAAACTCACTGCCGACGACCGAACAGATCGTGCACTACGCAGCCACAGGAGACCACTCGTGGGACACAACAATCACGCTCACCGAAGACTCGGCGATCATCGTGAACGACAACGTCACGGTGGCTACGCATCAACAATACCTTGACATTTTATCCTACGACGCGTCGTGGTGGTGGGCCCCGCCCGCGATCAGTCAAGATACTTCTGTCCTACTCATGCCTCATCTCAAGGGCGCTTCGTCCAGCGGCTATGACCTTGACTCGTGGCCCCCCTCGCTCATCAACGTAGCGGACGCGGCGCAGGCGTCGACACAGCCCGACACATCATCCACCTACAGGCTGAGTAACGATGCGGTACATGGCTGGAACAACCTCAGGGTTCGCTCGGCAACTCCACTCTACGACGACCTCATCGTCGCCCGCATATCCCCTGAGACATCACCGTGGTACAAGCGCTTGCTTGGCCTGACTCCTTCCTCCGGCGACCACATCGTCGGCCTGACCCCAGCCCCCGGACCGACGAGGAGCACCCGATGACTCTCTCCAACACGCTGACCCCCTGGCGCAAGTCCCTCCCGAGTATCCTCCGCCGCCTCGCCATCGCACTGGCCGTCGCCCTCGTCGGCGCGCTGGCCGTCGGTTCCTCCTGGCTCATGCACAGGCCGGTCGGGTACTCCGGCGACGCGCACGCATCCTCCCTGATCTCCCCGGACTTCGCCTCAGGCTTCCAAGTTGCGTGGGAGATGACGGCCGCGGAGCTGGGGACTGACGCTCCCGTCCGTGAGATCGTGAATGTCGACGGAACAGCCGTCATCTTCGCCTCCTCGCTTGCATCCTCTGATAATCCACGTTCCGGGACACTCATCGGCATCGATGCGAGCGGACGTACTCCCACGGTCCTGTGGCGTCATGACATCCACAACGGCAACATGAATCTTCTGATCTGGGAGGACTCTATCGTCGCCGGTGACGAAACAATACGCGCCGCTGATGGCGCAGTCACCGCTACCTGGGCGACACCCTTACCCACGACCATGAGGTTTGGGTACTACGCGGACGGGGCAATTCCTGCGACACTCGTGGGTAACATTCAACCCATCAAAGAAAGGTCACGCTTTGTGCAAGTGACGTGGCCTGTCGCGCTCGTCTGTGCACCAACCGACACGAGGCGCTCATTTGCTGTCCCAACGACGCAATTCACTTGCACGGCGTGGCGCAAAGACGGCAGCCAGGCGTGGAGCTATGTCACGGGCACAGAAGGAGACATACAACGCGGCCCCATCACTACCCCCGCCGTTAATGGTTACATCCTCGCCGGCCGCCGCAATCAAGCACGCGATCGGTACGAGGCCGACGGATTCTTAAACCTCGCTGACGGCACCTACACGCGCGGTGACGCACCGGACGGCATAGACGTCACCGAAATGCTCCCCGCGAGCGACGGATGGATCACGGTCCTCTCGTCCAACCCTAATTCGCGAGATATGGAGTATGTCGTCTACAACCCCGACGGGACCGAACGCGAGCGCACTGCGCGCTCGGTCGGTTCCCGAGACTGGTTGAGGATCCTGCACATGACGTGCTGGGATACGACAGGGCACATCATCACCCCCACAGCCGAGCAGGCCCTCGAAACTCTCCACTCAGAGGAGGTTTCCTGGGCTCCGCTATGTACACAACCACCGACCTATTCTGATTCTGAAGCATTCATCGGTTTCATCAACGGCAGGCCCCTGATGACGACGAACGAGGACGGCTCACCAGAGACGTATAGCTATCCCAATGATTCGATCCTCGCATCGGACGGTTCACTTATCCTGTATCCAGCCTCGACTTGGACAGCCGACGAGCCGAGGCAGGCAGTCTCCCTATCGCAGCCCCTTTACTCCGCCCCCGAAGGTGTACTTCTGTCGAACCTCACCGAGGTCGGTGCCTACGGAGCCACCCCGCTTTACGATGACCTGTTGATAGCGAAACCCAAGCATCCCAACAGCTCCTGGCACCGATACCTCGGCACCTACCCCCACTCGGACACGGTGCTCATGGGGATCACGCCGAAGCGGGCGGGCTGACCCCCAGGACGCGCGCTGACCGACACCGACCCACGAGGCCAGCACTGAGTCGCAGGACGCGCACCGATCCACGAGGCCGAGGCCGGGACCCACGCAACCCGGCCACGGCCTCGTCCCACGTCCCCATCGCGCCCATCGTTTGTGTGACCTACCAGCCATCAGGCAGAATCGTGTCCGTGTTCGCGAATCTTGTCTCCCAGATACCTGTCCCCGTTGCGCTGGCGATAGTCCTGCTGGTGCTCTGCACGCCCTACCTCCTCATCCGTGAAGCCCTCGACCGCTCCAAGGGCGCCACCCCCGCGCCGCGCGACGTGCGCAAGGCCGGAAAAGGCGAGGAATGGGACAAGCTCAACAAGCACCACACCCCGAAACTCACCGGCTCGCTCAAGAAGCTGGCGGCTGACCCGAAGGCGCGCCTACTCGCCCCGGCGATCCCCTACGCGCTATGCCAGGGAAACACGGTGGACACGCTCGCACTGGGTGACAAGCGGGCGATCGAACAAATGCTCGCCCGCGACTGGGGCATCACCAGCCGCGACGGCCTCCTCCGCCAGCTCTACACGCTCATGAAATACGGGCACCGCGAGGACTACGAGCGCCTGCGCTCCCAATGCACCAACCCCTCGTGGGTCTCCTCGACGCTCGCACGCCTGAACAAAACCGCGGACAACGACACCTACGCGTGGGAAAAACGCTGGCGCATCAACCGCATCGTCGCCAACGATCGCGGCATTCAATCCGTGGACTTTGGGGCGTGGGACTTCCTGCGCGTCGCGATGCTGACGCGCGCGGGGGCGGGCCTCGGCTGG
>NZ_ALIY01000078.1:0-3039 GCF_000283035.1 Actinomyces sp. ICM58 | reverse complement strand
CGCACGGGTCCCGGAGGACACGCGGCGCCCTCCCCGGCCTCGTCGATGTGCGCCTGCGCCTCGCGCGGGGGCGCGAGGACCTCAAGGCGGGAGATGTGCACCGGGCGGGCCGCCAGCTCGACGTCCTGCCCCGCGCGGGCCAGGGCGTAGGCGCGCTTTCCGTTCACCTTGATCGCCGAGACCGTCGTGGGCACCTGCATGATGTCGCCGCGCAGGGGTGCGAGGACCGCTTCCAGGTCCGCCTCGCTGAGGCAGGCGCAGCCCTTGGCCGCGGTGGCGACGCCCTCGGCATCATCCGTGTTGGTCGAGATGCCGAATCGGATCGTCGCCCGATACTCCTTCGAGTGCCCGCTCACCCACGTCAGGAGCTTCGTCGCCTTGCCGATGCCGAGGACGAGGACCCCCGTCGCCATCGGGTCCAGCGTTCCGCCGTGGCCCACCTTGCGGGTGTGGGCCAGGCGTCGCACGCGCGAGACGACGTCGTGGCTGGTCATGCCGGCCGGCTTGTCGATAACGACGAGGCCGGGGCGGGGATTATCGGGTCGACGGGCCACGTCGAATCAGGCCCATTCCTCGTCGTCGGCTTCGTCCTCGTCGTCGTGACGGTAGGGGTCTTCCTCGCCGGCGTAGGTGGCGCCGACGGACGCGGCGGCGATGGCTTCATCCTTTGCCTTCGCCTTGGCCAAGGCGTCCTCCAGGGCGGCTGCGCTTTCGGGCAGCGCGTCCGGGATGAACTCCAGGGTCGGGGTCAGGCGCAGGCCCAGGGCCTTGCCCACGCGCGAGCGGAACAGGCCCTGCGCGGAGGCGAACGCGCGTGCAGCCTTCTCACGCTGCTCGTCGTCGCCGAGCACCGTGTAGAAGATGGACGCGTGCTGCAGGTCGCCCGTCACGCGCACATCCGTGATCGTCACCAGTTCCAGGCGAGGATCCTTCACGTGGCGCCCGATCATCGAGGCGACCGTTTGCAGGATGCGCTCCTGCACCTTTCGAACGCGAGCCTCGTCAGCCATCGCGCCCTCCTTTCAGGCGATACCGCCCTCGTCACAACACTTGGTGAGAGAAGATCGGGGTCCGAGCACGCCCGGACCCCGATACTTCACGCCACGGAATCAGTCACGAGCCTTCTCGCGCATCTCCCAGGTCTCAATGACGTCGCCCTCGGCGATGTCCTTGTAGCCCAGGGTGATACCGCACTCGTAGCCCTCGCGGACCTCGGTAACGTCGTCCTTCTCGCGACGCAGGGACGCGATCTCGAGGTTCTCGGCGACAACAACACCGTCGCGCACCAGGCGAGCCTTGGTGCCGCGCTTGATCGTGCCGGAGCGCACGATCGAACCGGCGATGTTGCCGAACTTGCCGGAGCGGAAGACCTGGCGGATCTCCGCGGTGCCCAGCTGGACCTCCTCGTAGATCGGCTTGAGCATGCCCTTGAGGGCCGCCTCAATGTCGTCGATCGCGGAGTAGATGACGTTGTAGTACTTGATCTCGACGCCCTCGGCATCCGCCATCTCGGCCACGCGCTCGGCGGGACGGACGTTGAAGCCGATGATGACCGCGTTGTCGACGGTCGCCAGGTTGACGTCGTTCTGCGTGATCGCACCGACGCCGCGGTGGATGATACGCAGCGCGACCTCGTCGCCCACGTCGATGCGCAGCAGCGAGTCTTCCAGGGCCTCGACGGCACCGGACACGTCGCCCTTGATGACCAGGTTGAGGGTGTCGACCTCGCCCTCGGCCAGGACCTTGTCGAAGTCCTCCAGGGAGACGCGCTTGCGGCGCTTGGCCAGCAGCGCCTGACGCTCGGCAGCCTCGCGCTTGTCGGCGATCTGGCGGGCCGTGCGGTCGTCGGAGGCGACCAGGAACGAGTCGCCGGCGCGCGGCACGGAGGTCAGACCCAGGACCGCGACGGGGCTCGAGGGGCCGGCCTCGGAGACGTCGTTTCCGGCGTCGTCGAACATGGCACGCACGCGACCGTAGGAGGAGCCGACCACGAGGGAGTCGCCCACGCGCAGCGTGCCACGCTGAACCAGCATGGTCGCGACCGCGCCGCGGCCCTTGTCCAGGTTGGCTTCGATGGCGACGCCGCGGGCGTCCGTGTTCGGGTTGGCCTCGAGGGTCAGCGCCGCGTCGGCGGTCAGCAGGACGGCCTCGAGGAGCTCACGGATGCCCGTGCGCTGCTTGGCGGAGATGTTGACGAACATGACGTCGCCGCCGTATTCCTCCGCGACGAGCCCGTACTCGGTGAGCTGGGAGCGGATCTTCTCCGGGTTCGCCGTGTCCTTATCGACCTTGTTGACCGCGACGACGATCGGTACGCCGGCCGCCTGCGCGTGGTTGATGGCCTCCACCGTCTGGGGCATGACACCGTCATCGGCGGCGACCACGAGGATCGCGATGTCGGTGACCTGGGCGCCACGGGCACGCATGGCCGTGAACGCCTCGTGACCGGGGGTGTCGATGAAGGTGATCGGGCGGCGCGTGCCGTCCTCGGCGGTGACCTTGACCTGGTAGGCGCCGATGTGCTGGGTGATGCCGCCGTGCTCGGTGTCGACGACGTCCGTGTGCCGGATCGCGTCGAGGAGCTTGGTCTTACCGTGGTCGACGTGACCCATGACGGTGACGACCGGGGGACGCGGCACCATGTTGTCGGCGTCGTCGAGTTCTTCGGCTTCGAGGTCGATATCGAAGGACTCGAGCAGCTCGCGGTCCTCATCCTCGGGGGAGACGACCTTGACGTCGTAGCCGAGCTCGGCGCCCAGGGCCTCGAAGGTGTCCTGGTCGAGGGACTGCGTGGCGGTGGCCATCTCGCCCAGGGCGAAGAGGACCGTCACGAGCGCTGCAGGGTTGACGTCGATCTTTTCGGCGAGGTCGGCCAGGGAGGCGCCCTGGCGGATGCGGATCTGCGCGCCGTTACCGCGCGGGATCGAGACGCCGCCGATGACCGGTGCATTCTGCTGCTCGTACTCTTGACGCTTCGCGCGCTTCGACTTGCGTCCGCGCTGCGAGCGGCCGCCTCCGCGACCGAATGCGCCGGGAGTG